>CACITD010000001.1 GCA_902589475.1 uncultured Alphaproteobacteria bacterium
GGGGAACTATCTTTCGATTACGAAAACACTAAAGCCACAGACAGGAGCAAAGAAAAAACAAGCAAAAAGAAGGCAAAAGGAACTAAGCAACTAGCTGACTAATTCGCCATGTTTGCGGGACCTAATAATTTACGTACCTTAATAGGATCTACTGTTTGAAAGGCGACATTTTTGCCAGCTCTTGCTTTTCAAAAAGAACCTGACGCGCCTCTTTTTTGAGAAAATCCCCCACTGCGCTACGAAAACTGAAATCACTTATAAGATGTGCACTGTGGGTCAAGGTGGGCAGATAACCCCGCTGTAACTTATGGTGACCTTGCGCACCAGCTTCTACTCTTTTTAATTTGTTTGAGATTGCGAAATCGATTGCTTGGTAATAACAGGCTTCAAAGTGGAGAAACTTAAAGTCTGCAGTGCAGCCCCAATTTCTGCCGAACAACGTGCTTTCACCAATGAAATTAAGTGCTCCGCCAACAGGCTGACCGTTATAGTCCGCCATAATAAGTAAAATTTTATCAGCCATTCTTTCTCCTATTAATTTGAAGAAAGATTTATTGAGGTACGCCCCTCCCCACTTTTTTTCTGTGGTATCTAAATAAAAGTTGTAAAAAGCATGCCAATGCTGTTCTTTGATATCATCACCATTTAAGGCCGTTATTTTTACTCCACTTTCTAAAGCTATTTTACGCTCTTTCTTTATATTTTTTCGCTTGCGAGAAGTTAGTGTTGAAAGAAAGTCGTTAAAAGTTTCATAGTCTTTATTTACCCAGTGGTATTGAATGCCGGTTCTGCTAAGAAACTTTGAAGTCTCAAACAAGCTTATCTCATCTGGCAGAATAAAATTAACATGTAGGGATGAAACGTCTAATTTTTTAGTAACCGAAACTAATGCTTGAATTAAATCGTGTTGTATTGAAGCTTCATCCTGTCCTCGCTTAACCAACAATTTCCTGCAAGTTACAGGCGTGAAAGGTACTGCAGATAATAATTTCGGAAAGTATTTATTGCCAGCTCGCTCCCAAGCATCCGCCCAGCTCCAGTCGAAAATATACTCACCATATGAGTGCCCCTTAAGGTAAAGTGGCACCACGCCAATCAGCTCTCCTTTATCATCCCTGCAAGTAATATGTTGCGGCAACCAGCCTGTTTCCGGGTCAACCGACCCGGAGTCTTCGAGACTTGAAAGAAACTTATACGACAAAAAAGGGTTTTCATTGCCAGCGCAAGCATCCCACTCAGACTCAGAAACTTCTTTCAAAGAACTTATCGAGCTAAATTTCCTTTGTGATGTCAACTTAGTTTCTTTTGCAGTCATGTGTCTTTGTTACGCAGTCTCAGATCATCAAACTAGTTTTGCAACTCAAACACACCATCCACTTCGACCGCCACTCCTCTTGGAAGCGAACCCACACCTACAGCGAACCTCGCATGTCGTCCTATGTCACCAAAAACTTCGACCATTAAATCGGAGGCTCCATTGATCACTTCTGGTTGGTCCGTGAAAGTGTCTATACAATTGACGAAACCGCCTAGTTTTACCACTCGGGATACTCGATCTAGGTCGCCGCCGCTGGCAACCTGTAGTTGTGCAAGAAGATTTAAAGCACAAACGCGAGCTATCTTAGCTCCCTCTTCAACGGTCAAGTTAGAACCAAGTTTGCCCAGACCAACGAGCTCCCCATTCCAAAAAGGAATTTGCCCTGAAATCACTACTTGATTACCCGACAATACAAACGGGATATAATTTGCGGCTGGGGAAGCTGCATTTGGTAGTTCAATCCCTAATTCTTTTATTCTGGAAGCTATCTTCGACATATCTTATTCCATTTAATGACTGTTTAAAAACTTTCAATCCGCAGTTTTAAGTTATTTAACGCCTTGGTGATTTTAAACAACTAAAAAAGGGTGCGTTACAACGTAACGCACCCAAAGCTTTGTTGACAGCCTAATTACGACTGCCTTTTACCTCACAGGGTCGGGAGCGACTATGGGAGGTTGCCGAACCCGATTTCATCAAAAGCGTGTTACCATGGCCATACCGCTTTCGATAAGTTTAAACTTCAATATATTGTACCTCACATTACGATCTCCTACAAGATTTATCTTAAATTTCTATATTTAGTATATCTCTCAATACTATAGAGATTAATTAATAGTGCTTGAACTAACCGCAAATAATAACTTACTGCCCCTAATTTATAAACTCGACTGCATTTTAGCTCCTTTAACAGGTAATTGAGCCTTTAAGATATTACCTGTTTCTGACTCTGTTATGAAAAGTACGTCATTGTTTGGGCCGCCAAATACTAGGTTCGTTGTCATAAGCCCTTCGCAAGATCGTATCCGATGCAATGGCTGCCCTAGATTATCAAAGTGCCATATAGTCCCAAGACCAGCATGAGCTACCAGCACCCCTCCATTTGCGTCTAGTGCTAAACCATCAGGTCCCCCATGGCCACCGGATAACTGAATAAAGTTACTTACTTTCGTAGTTGAGCCATCGGGTAATAAGGGAATTCTCCAAATCGAATTGGCCCGTGTCATTCCGACATAAAGGACATTTTCTTGAATATTCAAAACGAGACCATTTGGACTTGGACCATTCCCGACTAATAATTGCAACTTACCATCTCTAGTAAAGCGATATACACGGCCACTTGGGTCATGCATTCCTGTTTGGCCTTGATCGGTAAAATAAATATCCCCATTAGATGCTAGATGCAGGTCATTGCATCCACGAAAGCTTTCCGACCACCTATGGTCAACAAGTGTTTCCAAGTGCGCGGTTTTTGGATCAATCTTAAGGATACCTTTCTTGTAATCAGCAACGATGAGATTGCCTTCTCGGTCAACCTTTAAGCCATTGGGCCAACCATCATACTGAGCGACTAGCGAAAAATTACCCGAAGACGTTACTTTAAATATTTCACCGTATGGGATGTTTACGAGATACAAATTACCTTCTGAGTCAAAGCTTGGTCCCTCGAGGAAACAGTCAATATCCCGCCCCGGTATATTGGCTTCTCCCCAGGCCGGTCGTCCTCCTGACTTTCTAAATTCATCTGGTACGCGGGCAAAGATCTCTGTTTTTACATCTTTGGGTGGTGGAAATAAGGACATTAAAATCTCCTCTGCTCAAAACAGCCGTTGTTATTTAAGTTGTTGCGAATAAGGGTCAAATACAATATAGGCGGCTCAACCTTTCCAGTCCTTCCTAATCATTTCTGAAGCCTTCTCTGCGATCATAAGGGTTGGCGAGTTTGTATTTCCAGAGGTAATGGTCGGCATGACAGATGCATCCACAACTCTAACACCCGAGATACCATGAAGCCTCAATCGATCATCCACTACTGCGTAGTTATCGGTCTCAGGCCCCATTTTACATGTTCCGACAGGATGAAATATTGTTGTGCCGATATTACCAGCTTCACGTGCCAGCTCGTCATCCGAGGCAAATTCAATACCAGGCTTAAATTCTTGCGGTTGATATTTTTCCATGGCCGGAGCTGACACAATTTTCCTTGTAAGTTTTATTGCATCCGCAGCTACCTTTCGGTCTTCCGGAGCAGATAAATAATCTGGTTGAATTAGAGGGGCTTCACTCGCATCTGGCGACTTTATTCGAATATGCCCTCTACTTTCCGGTCGCAAATTACATACTGACGCAGTGAATGCCTCGAAGGGATGCAGAGGATCACCAAGCTTTTCTGTCGATAGCGGCTGAATATGATACTGCAAATTTGCGGACTCTTTTGATGGATCAGATTTAGCAAAACCACCCAGCTGGCTCGGTGCCATCGTCATCGGCCCACGTTTGAATAAAAAATACTCCATACCCATCCCAATGCGACCAATGAGGCTATTCGCCCTCAAATTAAGTGTTTTGGTATTTTTCACTTTGAACACCAAACGCATTTGGAGATGATCTTGCAAATTTTCGCCAACTCCGGGAAGTACTCTTATAGGTTTTATATCGAGGTCTTTTAAAAGCTCCCCAGGTCCGATACCTGATGTCTGCAAGATTTGTGGAGATCCTACCGCTCCTGAGGCAAGAATAATTTCCTTTCTAACTGAAGCAAAAGAGCGTTTTCCCTTTAGCAGAAAACTTATATCTTTGGCCTTATCATCTTGAAAATTTATTTTTTCAACGTGGGCCTGCGTCATAATTGTAAGGTTGGGCCGTGTTTTAACAGGATGCAGAAATGCGTCAGCCGCACTCCATCGAACGCCTTTATTTTGATTGACCGAAAAATAACCACAGCCTTCATTATCGCCACGATTAAAGTCGTCAATTTTTGGTATCCCTACTTGGTCGGCAGCATCTCTAAAAGCATCTAATATTTCCCATGATAATCTTTGTTCCTCGACCCGCCATTCGCCATCAGCACCATGCAAATCATCACCACCGTCAAAATGCGCTTCAGACTTTTTGAAGAATTTTAATGCATCTTCCCATCCCCATCCCGAATTTCCCAACTGACGCCAATGATCATAGTCACGAGCCTGCCCTCGCATGTAAATCATGCCATTAATTGAAGAACACCCTCCTAAAACTTTTCCACGCGGATAATTAAGGGATCGACCATTCAGTCCAGCGGCTGGTTCTGTCATGAAACACCAGTCAGTACGTGGATTATTCATCGTATATAAGTAACCCACAGGTATTTTTATCCAAAAATAATTATCGTATCCCCCAGCCTCTAGGAGTAAAACATTAGAAGATGGGTCTTTCGACAACCTATTAGCTAAAAGACAACCAGCAGTGCCGGCGCCAATTATAATATAATCAAAAGAACCTAAATTTTGGCGTGTATCTAAAGCCATATTCAATCTCTATTCAAAGGTATGATCGTTTGCAAAACTGGAATAAAGCAAGTCTCTGCATTCACTAAATTATATTACTCTTGTTAACAAGTTTAGCTTTCTATTTAGCGCCATGCCATACCTACGGCTATTTCTATATATGTGAACGAGTCCATTGATTCTGAAAAGTTAGTTAACATGTCCATTCACTTAAGACTTTAATACAGAACTAATTAATGTTTATTTTTGTATCTTCTAAGGGAGAACCAAAATGTCTTCAAGGTGCCAACCAGTATCAGCAACTCATTTCCCGGTGAGAGATGAGTGGCTATCCCAAACATCAGAGGAGATACTAGAGCCTGATCTACCAATAATAGATCCGCATCACCATATATGGGACAGGCCCAACTGGCGATATATGATCGATGACATTGCGCAAGACCTTGCCAGTGGGCACAACATTATAGCCACTGTATTTGTCCAATGTCACTCGATGCATCGTACCAATGGCCCCGAAGAGATGGCACCTGTAGGTGAAACTGAGTTTGTAAATGGCGTTGCGGCAATCGGAGCAAGTGGGTTGTATGGAAAGCAGCGGCTATGCGCTGGAATAGTTGGGCATGCGAACCTTACCCTCGGAAAAGCTGTAAAACCAATTTTGGAAGCACACATCCGCGCTGGAGGCGGCCGGTTTAGAGGGATACGACATATTACAGCTTGGGATGATGACGATCGTCTTATTAATAAAAGTTACTCGGTAAAAAAAGGACTTTTAGCAGACCCAAATTTTAGGGCGGGTTTTGCTGAATTAGAAAAATTGAATTTGTCTTTTGATGCTTGGCTGTATCATCCGCAAATCGATGATTTGACAGACCTAGCTCAAAATTTTCCTGGAACAACTATTATATTGGACCACTGTGGTGGCCCGTTGGGCTTAGGAGAGTATGCTAGGGCATCCACAAATGTTTTCGCATCTTGGAGAGAATCGATTAAAAAACTAGCTGCCTGTAGAAATGTTAGAGTTAAGCTTGGTGGTCTTGGGATGCGGATCAACGGTTATGACTTTCACGAAAAACACCTGCCTCCAACTTCAGATGAGTTGGTAAAAGCCTGGTTTCCATACTTTGACACATGTATTCAAGCCTTTGGACCGGACCGTTGTATGTTTGAAAGTAATTTTCCCGTCGACAAAGGATCTTATAGCTATCCCATCTATTGGAATGCATGTAAAAAATTTACTAATGATTTTAATATTGAAGATAGAGAGTATCTCTTTTCAAAGACTGCTGCCGAGGTTTATCGTGTAGACCTTGGAGAATAACAATTAGGAGGAAATTATGTCAGTAACTCGAATAGAAAAAACTTCTGGGAGCGGTCCTAGAATGAGTCGATGTGTTGTAAAAGGGGATATGGTTTATGTGGCTGGCTTAACGGCCTCGGATCGATCCGCTGATATAAAAGGCCAAACACAACAGATCCTCGACAAAATAGATGATTATTTGAGCCAAGCAGGTACAGATAAATCCAAACTTCTACAAGCGAATCTTTGGATCACTGACATGGCAAATTTTTCAGCTATGAATGAGATTTGGAATGCATGGGTTGACCCCGAAAATCCACCGGTAAGAGCTTGCGTTAAAGCAGATCTTGCCGTTCCCGAACTACTTGTCGAGATCATGGTAACAGCCTACAAATAATTTCGAGAAACAAAGCATCTAGGGTGGTTATGCTCGAACCCGTGACCACCCCCCTTCCAAGATCCTGTTTATACCTCTTCTATTTGCAATATGCTTAATTTTATCATTTAATCTTCACAAGAATAAATTAGCGGTATTAAATGTAGAATATCGGGCTTCGATAGTTCGACTGGGGAAAATTTTCGATTGGGGGATCAACTGTGAAACAAGCTTTCAACATTCTGTTATTGGGAGCCTCATATGGCTCTTTGTTAGCTACCAAGCTTGCTCTTGCAGGCCATAACGCCAAGCTTATTTGTCTGCCCGACGAAGTCAGCCTAATCAATAAAGAGGGAACCCTTGTGAGAATGCCTGTCAAAGGCCGCGAAGGTCTCTATGATATTAGTTCGAAAAAATTATCGGGTAAAATTGAGGCTATTGGTCCAGATCAAGTCAAAGCCGATGAATTTGACCTAGCTGTTCTAGCAATGCAGGAACCACAATATCGTTCTGCAGATATTAAAAATGTACTTAAGGATCTCGCGGCAGCTAAAATACCGTGTATGTCGATCATGAATATGCCCCCGTTAACTTATTTAAAAAGAATAAATGGACTCGATACAACTAAATACCGAGATAGTTATGCTGATGCAACCGTCTGGGATCAACTTGACCCAAATCTAATGACGCTATGCAGCCCCGATCCTCAGGCATTCAGGCCACCTGACGAGCCTATCAATGTCCTACAAGTAAGACTTCCTACAAATTTTAAGGCCGCGCGATTTGAGTCTGATAAACATACTGCAATTCTAGAAAAACTCGAGAATGATATAGAGGCAGCAAGGTTCGATACGGGAGATGGTTTGGTAGAACTACCAGTAAAATTAAGGGTGCATAAATCAATATTCGTTCCAATGGCAAAATGGTGCATGCTCCTTGCGGGGAACTACAGGTGCGTGCAGCAAAATGAAATGAGGACCATCCGTGAGGCCGTTCACACCGACTTGGTTGAAACGCAAGAAGTATACGAGTGGGTATCAGAACTTTGTGTTTCGCTGGGAGCCTCCAGCTCGGACATGGTTCCCTTCGAAAAATATGCTAATGCAGCTGAGTCTCTCATTAGCCCTTCATCTGCAGCTCGTGCTCTTGCTGCTGGGGCCCCCAATATTGAGAGAGTAGATAAACTTGTTCAATCAATTGCAAAAAATACAGGCAAATCTCTACAATCGATTAATGAAACCGTTCAACTAGTTGATGAGTGGTTAGAAAAAAATCGAGCTCAGTGAGCTTTATTGTTAAGGCACTTATCGTCACTTAGTTCAGGTCGCAAAAAGTTATGCAATTTGGAATAACGACCTCTAAAATAGACGAGATAGGCTTGATAGCACGAGCCGAAAATCTTGGCTATGACTTCTGCTGGGTAACTGACTCACAGATGATTAGGTCAAATCCTTGGGCCGTATTGGCTTTGGCAGCTCAGCAAACCCGTTCAATTCGTATAGGAACAGGAGTTGCTGTAGCAGGCCTAAGGCTAGCCCCAGTTACCGCCAATGGTATTGCTACGATAAACCGCGTTGCTCCTGGCAGAACTTTCTTGGGTATTGGCACTGGAAATACCGCTATGCGCGCGATGGGACAACCGCCAATGGGGATAAAAGATTTTGAAGAATATATAAGGGTTATCCAAGCACTACTTAAAGGAGAAGAGACCGACTATACCCTAAATGGTGTCACGCATCCGATACAATTTCAAAACCAGGACTTTAAATATATAGATGTTGAAAATCCGATACCTATTCATGTCAGCGGGTTTGGACCCAAAACTCAAGCTTTGGCTGGTAAAATTGGTGACGGACTAATCACAGGCATACCCCGAGGAGGAACAATTCCTCAGGCTTTAGAAAATGTTAAGAAGGGTGCAAAAAAAGTAAACCGTTCTCTACACAGTTTCGAGACGTTCGCTTTAGTAAATATTTTAATGCTGAAACCAGGTCAGAAATTAACTGATGAACTCGTCATTCAGCAGTGCGGCTCTGCCATTATGGCAAATGTACACTTCGTTGTAGATTGGGTAAAGGAAAGTGGCAATCCACCACCAGATTATATCCTACCATTCTGGGACGAATATCTCGATTTCCATAAAAAAAGGGACTCGAAGCGTAAGCATATGAAGCTTCATCAAAGTCACTACAGCTACTTGGACCCAGATGAAGCAAAATTTATTACACCTGAAATCATCAAAGCATTCACTATAGCCGGGCAACCTGCAGAAATTGTAGAGCAAATTAAAGAGTTAGAAAGTTACGGGCTAGACGGTATAAATTTTATAGCGCCACTTGAACAACAATATCGGCTCATCGAAGACTTTGCGTACAACGTAATATCGAAAATGTAATAAAAGGGGACTGTCCGTGGGAATTCTTGTTTTATATCTCGTGAAATATCACAACGATCAAAAAGTCGGCATGATTAATGATAATACACAGCGCGATCGAGCCGAAGTTCATCGACAAGCGATAGCAGATTTTGGTGGGAAGCCAATAGCACAGTATGGTTCTTATGGTGAATACGATATGGCGTATATTTATGAAATGCCGGATGAGACATCACTAGCTGCGAACCTTCACCTAACTGATTCCCTAGGGTTGGCAAAATATTGTAAGACGATACCGCTTATTGACCAGGATGAATTTGTTGAGTCACTAAAGCTAGCACAAAACACTAATACTAATTATCGCTCAGCCACAGCAGAATAGTACCTTTGCTTTGATGTGCTCACTCTTTCAGCTATGTATTCTGCATCGTCCGCCACACCATATATTATCCCTGACTTTCGCTTATACATCCAATTTAAACCCATAAAATAGAGCCCCGGGACACTAGTTACGCCTCTATTTGTTTTCGGATATCCTGTTTCATCGAGTACTGGAAATTTGACCCAAGAAAAGTCAAACTCGAATCCTGTCGCGACGATCACTGTTGAAATGTTCTCAGATAAGAGATCCAGATGCTCAATTTCTTCAAAGTCAAAAGCGCTATCCTTGGGTTCGCCTCGCAATTCCAAACTGGTCGGCAAAGGAACAGTTCGACCTGAATTCGATATGAATTCGTCTACCGACCGACGAAATTCCATTGCATATCGATCCGACGCTTGTAGAGCGGTTTTGACATCTCCTCTTAATTTCAGAACTGAACCGTCAAGCGAATCTATCCGCCCCAATAACTTAATACCAGAAGATCGTAACTCATGGAGCGATAACGTGTAGCCGCCATTTTTCCCGGATAAATGCGGGTCACCGCTAAACCGCTTATTGGGATCACTTAAAAAGTCAGCACGACGATCAAGCCATCCCATTTCTAGCTGCCATTTAATACAATCAGCACCGCGATATCGCCTCGGAAGTCTTCCAGTATGGCCTATTGATAAAAAAGTTGAACGTCCAGCATTATTTAATTCTTCAGCTATTTGACACCCACTCTGACCGGATCCGACAACGAGAACTGCTCCTTCTTTCAAGCTATCGGGGTTCTTGTAATCAATTGCCGTTTTCAACTCCCACCGCGGATCAAAATTACTTAGCATCAGGGGAATTTTTGGCCTCTGATAAGTAGCCGTAGCTATAATAACTTGGTTAGCAAAAAAAACTCGTGAGTCTGTTACAATTTTAAATTCATTTCCCGTTCTACTAAGATCACTGACGCAGACCCCTTCCATTACTGGTGCACGGAAGCTCTTGGCCCAGTTTTCTAGCAGCCTTACAAAATCATCCTTTTTCATGAAGGCATCTGGGTCAACTGGGCTATCAAGAGCATCTGGCAGAGTTATGGTCCAATTAGGTGTTACTAGGCAAAAGGAATCCCACCGCTCGTTTTTCCAAGCGTTAGCAATACTTCCGCGCTCTAATATAATGTGTTCGATTTTAGCTTTAGTGAGATAATAACTTATTGCCAATCCAGCTTGACCAGCTCCAATAACAATTACATCAGTTTTAGTTTTTCTCACAATAAATTAAAGTCCCGAACCAAACTGTACGACATCCAATGGAGGTGGTTCCAAGCCCGCATGGCTCAGCATATGATGTGTTTGCCCCCTATGGTGGATCTGGTGCTGAAATAAATTAGTCAAGCACATTCTCAGGGGTAGACTAAAATATTCGCCCGTCTCTACTGTATCAAAGGAAAGGGTGCCCTCTAATTCTTCGGGGTCCAAGTCATTACAAAAATCCATATACCAAATATCTTGACTGAATTGTGCCTGTTGCAAACCATCAAAATCTGTGAATAAAATTTCATCTAGTCTTGTAAAGGACGTTGGTTTTTTTTCTAAACGCTCTCTGTAAATAAGGTCTGCCAAAAGAATGTGATTGAGTGTACCTAATATCGATTTAAAAAAACCTTTTCTATCTTGCGATAACTCTGATGCTGATAATTTTCCGGCAACAGCATAAAGTCTTTTATTAGCCCATGAATTATATTTTGCGGCGGTTGGTAGATCTAAAAGCATATATTTCCCCCTAAAAGATTATTCTACTGAAATAAAATCAAATTCTTGCCATTTTTGGCTTATAGGTGTGCCAATTTGTGACACGCTGAAAGGCAGCTCCAACCTTTAAAAGAAGAGGCTCATTCCACCAGCTCGCTTCTAATTGCAAACCCGCAGGTAGACCGTCAGAAGTAAACCCACAGGGAATAGATAAACCAGGAAGCTTTCCAAAGGCGCCAGCATACGTATTCCGTGTAGCGTCTTTAGTGGCTTCAAGTAATGACTTTTCTTCTTCGACCGGCGGGATCAAAGTTGGTAATGTAGGAGATAGAATAATATCTACATCTGCAAATACTTTTGCGAGGTCTCTCTGCCATAGTTCTCTGGCATGCATAGCGTTTGAATAATCTACGTTTGTGTATGACCATCCCGTAATCATTCGTTCGAAGACCTGCGCAGAAAATTTCTCCTTGTTATTTTTCAGACGATCATGATGAAAAGCACAAGCGTCTGAATAGATTAAAATGGTCGCCCAAGCTTGCATCTCAGAAGCACCCGGAACATCTATTTCAACCACTTCCGCTCCCAATCCCTCCAACACGTTTACGGCATCGTGAAATAATTTTTCGATATCTGAATTCAGGTTTTCTAAATAAAAGGACTTTGGCAAACCAATTTTTACGCCTTCTATTTCATCATTGAGGCTTGGTAGAAAGTTTAAAAGAGGTTTATTGATACTCCAGGGATCACGACTGTCATACCCGGCGATAACAGCAAAAATTCTGGCTACATCTGTAACCGATCGCGCCATCGGTCCGATAGTGTCAAAACTAGCGCTGACCGGCGTGCTTGCATGATTTGGCACCCTACCATGGGTTGGTCTAAGACCACTAATCCCGTTTATAGACGCTGGCAATCGCACCGAACCACCTGTGTCGGACCCGAGAGCGCCCACACACATGCCGGCTGCTACAGCGGCGCCTGACCCACCGCTGGAACCCCCGGGGATTCTATCCACATTCCAAGGATTTCTGCATGGTGGATTTACTGTATTATTCGATCTGATCCCAAAAGCGAATTCGTGCATGCTAGCTTTTCCTATCATCACGGCGCCTGCCTTAAAGAGACGATCGACAACAGCGGCATTCTGGTTTGGCACATGATCGTTAAAAAAAACAGATCCGGACGTCGTCCGGACTCCAGCAGTCTCAATATTATCTTTAACAGCTATAGGAATGCCGTGCAGCAGCCCCAACCATCTGCCTTCTTCCATAGCTTTATCGGCTTCATCGGCCTGTCGCAAAGCATCTTCGGCAGTTACCGTGATCATCGAGTTAATTTTGTCTTCGTTTTCCGAAATCGACTCTAAACACGTTTCTACCATTACGCGGGAACTCTTCTCAAGCATCAGAACTATACTCCCTTCATTCTCGTGGCTTTAAGATACATAATCTTTTTCAGCAGATGTCGGCTCTTTCAAAAATTGTGTCAGAACACCAGCGATAATTGGCAATCCTGCCAAGGTAAGTAACATAAATTGGTAATCTCCAAATAAATCAAACGCTATACCAAGAGGCAATGGTCCTAGGGAGGCTCCTACTACTCCAATCATTTGTCCAGTTCCCTGAATAGAGCCAATATGTTTACGTCCAAAGTATCTTGGCCACATATAACCAAAAAGTGTGATATTGAAAGCGTTATTCAAGCCAAAAATTATAGCATAAATCAGAGCAGTTAAAAGATCACTGACAAAAGCCATTGAAACCAGCGATCCAAATAACGTGGCTAGCGCAACCAAAAACACCCTTGGTGTTGGATACTTATCTAAACTGCGCCCTACAAAAGGTTGAGTAATAACCGCAACTACAGCCGACAACGGGAACATCCAAGCCGCTATTACGGGACTTAATCCTTGATGCTCAAAAATAGGGACTTGAAAGAAGTGGAGAGAAGTTACGAGCATGGACAGCGTGCAAAGGCCTGCGCCCACAATATAAAAGGTAGATGTTTTTAAAGCTTCATTAAGAGTAAAACCAAATTCGGCGGAGTGCTTGCCAACATCAGCATCATCGCTTGTCAATTCCGCTTTGATACCATCGGGGTGAAGATTAAGTGCCTCGGGGGCATTATGTAGTAAGATCAAAATTAGCGGCAACATTAAAAGCCAAGTTGAAACGCCCAGCCAAAACCAAGCCTGACGCCACCCAACTTGCTCTATAAGCCACTGACAAACTGGGGGATGGATAGCCATAGAAACGGCAAAACCAAGCAGCATTAAACCCATTGCAACGCCCCGTTTTCGGCTAAACCAATGGGAAATAATATTTGTACAGTTTAGCATTAGGGAACCTTGGGCAAGAAAACGGAGCGCACCAAATCCAAAGGCCAACCAAACCAGGCCGGGAGCAAAGCCGAAAGCGATGCAAGCAAACCCTAGAAGAACAACAACCGTTCCCATGACACGGCGAGCCCCGTGCATATCAACAAGTCGTCCAACCATCGGAAGCCCAAGTGCCGCAACTAAGGTTGCCAAACCATAAGCAGATGAAATTGCCGTAGCACTGAGGTTTAGATCTTTCGAAATTGGACTAATGAACACACTAAAAGTATGGGATTGGCCGGGCCCACTTACAAAAATACCCACCGCAGCGATAAGAAGAATAATCCAACCGTAGAATATGTAATTGCTTACTGACTTAACAATTTTCCGCCGCAAGTTTTCTAAGGTCATTTGATAGTCCAATATTTTTTAATTTATTTATTGCCGCAGGTGTTTTCGCAACCTCGTGATTTTGCATAGCATTAATTCATCGGTAGGTTGCTTACGGTCCAGTATAAGTTATGAGGCAAGATTATTTTGAATGATTTCTTTAAGGTCAGTTGGGATTGGAGCAGCCCGTCTAGTATCTGGGTTAAAAAATACTTCCGTAACGGACTGCGATGCATGGACTTCAGATGTTTCAACATTAATCATGCGCTGCGAAAACGTTACACTTTTGTTTCCGCATTCGATAACACCACCTTCTATTTTAAAAAGACCACCGGCCTGTACTTCTTTCTGGAAATAGGTCGTTGTTGATGCTGTCACTGTATGCAGGCCTCGCTCTTCCATCGCTTTCCAGTTAACCTTTAATTTAGGCCATAAGTGAAACATACCATCATCAAAAAAATGAGCGTACCAGCGAACATTCATATGATGAAACTGATCGCAGTGCCAGGGGAAACAAACTCCAGTATGTGTTTCAACCCAGTTTGATGCTGGCTTAATACTGCGCGGCAACTCGCTCTTCAGTGATATCGACTCCCCATTTTTTATTTGGCTTTCAAGAGCTGGGCGAAGCTCATCCGGAATGGGTATTGATGTTCGAGTATCGGGATTGAAGAAAACCTCTAAGCACTCAAATGTTGCATGCAACTCGCCAGTCTCTTCATTAAACATTCTTAATAAAAATGTGAATGTTTTTGTTGAAGATGCTACCATGCCTCCGTCTATTTTAATTAGAGACCCAGCAGGTAACTCTTTTATGAAAGTTGTTCTTCCAATAGCAGCGACGCCGTGACCTCCATATTTTAAAGCTACTGACTGTGGAAATCCAGCACGTGCATAAGCAAAGAACTGAGCCTCATTAAAGAGTACAGCATAGTTTCGAACGTTAAGATGTCCAAATTGATCACAGAGCCACGGGTGAACTACACCCGTATGAAGTTCGTGCCAAACAGTCATTATTTCACAGCATCCCGGTAAAAAGTCGTGTCGAAAGGTAACGGAAAAAAGAATAGCTCAACATTAGCCAATTCTGCTAGAAATGTTAGCAAAACTGAGTAATTATCAAGCACGTATTTACAGATAAGCTTGAGTATCGGGGTGTTTTTTCGTATTTTTAATTATGTGATACACGAACATTGATATTTTTTTAAACTTTAGCGAATTGAGGAAATTTTAAGCTATGCCAGACGGAGTTTTGAGCAATCAAAAAAAGATAAACCAAGGAAAAACAACAAAGCTGGATGCTTTAATTATTGGCGCAGGTTTTTCTGGCCTGTATCAACTACTTTGCCTCCGAGACAAAGTGGGACTATCAGTCAAAGTTGTCGAAGCCGGTGATGGCGTTGGAGGAACATGGTATTGGAACCGTTACCCTGGCGCTCGTTGCGACTCAGAAAGTCACTCCTACTCATACTACTTTTCTGATGAAATTTTAAAAGAATGGAAATGGTCAGAGCGATATCCGGGCCACGCTGAAGTCGTAAGATACCTAAATTTCGTAGCCGATAAACTCGACCTTAAGCGGGATATAAATTTTAATCTAAGAGTTTGCTCTGCAACATATAACGCAAGCGAAAACGTCTGGGCAGTTGAGACAGAGCAAGGTGAATGCTTTGAATGCACTTATCTAATAACAGCAGTTGGTTGCTTATCTTCAACCAATATTCCAACCATCCCGGGACATGAAAGTTTTGAAGGAGAATGGTATCACACCGGCCAATGGCCTCATGAAGGCGTCGACTTTACTGGCAAGCGTGTTGGACAGATAGGAACTGGATCAACAGGGATACAAGCTGTACCGGTAATAGCAGAAACAGCAAAACACTTGACGGTATTTCAAAGAACCGCCAACTACAGCGTTCCTGCAAAAAATGGTCCCCTTAGTAAGGAGTTTCAAGAATATCTAGATGCAAACCGAGCAGATATTAAAGAAACTATTAGAACGACACCCAACGGGCACCCATTTGTTATATCTGAGCGAAAAGTTTTTGACGTAAATGATGCTGAACGAGAAAAAATATTTGAAGAAGCATGGGAACATGGTGGCCTAGGGTTTAGAGCCTGCTTTCAGGACATAGCATTCGACAAAAAGGCCAATGATGTGGCAGCCGATTTCATAAAAAGAAAAATTCGGTCAATAGTTAAGGATCCAAAGACAGCCGATTTGCTGACTGACATCGACCACCCCTATGCAACGAAAAGACCTCCAATTGATACCAACTACTTTGAGACCTACAATCGGGATAATGTAGATTTAGTTGACGTCCGCTCGTCACCGATTGAATGCATCACTCCAAAGGGTGTGAAAACCGGCAACACTGAATATGAACTGGATATAATCGTTTTTGCTACTGGCTTTGATGCGATGACAGGCCCCTTGTTGCGCTTAAACATCGAAGGACGAGATGGTATAAAGCTTGCGGACATTTGGGAGGCTGGACCCAAAAGCTATCTTGGCCTCCAGATACCTGGCTTCCCAAATCTGTTTACCATCACAGGACCAGGCAGTCCCTCTGTTCTTTGTAATATGCCAGTAGCCATTGAACAGCATGTTGAATGGGTGACAGATTGCATCTCATTTCTTGAAGATAATAAAATATCTTCTATAGAAGCGACAGAGGACTCAATGGACAAATGGGTATCTCATGTAAACGAGTGTGCAGATGTAACGCTTATGCCATATGCAAAACATACCTGGTATTATGGCGCTAACATTCCCGGTAAACCTCGCGTTTTCATGCCGTATGCCGGTGGCATGGCTCGATATCGCGCGATTTGTGATGATATTGCAAAGCAAAAGTATATTGGCTTTAAATTAGGCGAGACAGATACTGGAGGTGTTTGGTCTGCCCCCTCGATCTCAGTTGATGACCTTGTTGAAGCAGCTATGGTAAAAGGTCCCGCTGTTTAGTAATCTAATCAAAGGTAGCGATAGCGAACAACATTGCACGGCAATTGCCTGCTCAAATTTAAGGTTGCGAATAAATAATGAGCGACGAGGCCAGTATCGAAAACAAAAAATCATCTGATTTTATTCGAGAACAAATATATTTCGACCTAAAAAGCGGTAACTGTGAGCAAATCGTTACAAGGTTTCCTCCTGAACCTAACGGATACTTGCATATAGGCCACGCGCTATCAATTTGTTTAAATTTCGGGATCGCTGAGGAAGTTAACGGAATTTGTAATCTCAGGTTTGATGACACAAATCCAGCTAAGGAAGAATTAGAATTTATCAAGTCTATAGAAGAGGACGTGAGATGGCTTGGATTTGATTGGTCCGGCCAAACCAAATACGCATCTGACAACTTTCATCAATTTTTTGAATGGGCGGTGTACCTAATTAAGAAAGGGCTTGCTTACGTCGACGACCTCACAGCGGATGAAATTCGGGAATATAGGGGCACCCTTACAGAAGTTGGTCGGGATAGCCCTTATCGCAATAGATCGACTGAAGAGAACCTTCAAATTTTTCATGATATGAGAGATGGTAGGTTTCCAGAAGGAGAGCGAGTATTACGAGCCAAGATAGACATGGGTTCTGGTAATATTAACCTACGCGACCCTGTTATCTACCGAATCCTGAATGCACATCATCCTAGGACAGGCGACACTTGGTCTGTTTACCCAACCTATGACTTTGCACATGGACAAACAGATGCGTTAGAGGGTGTCACCCATTCACTTTGCACATTGGAGTTTGCCGATCATCGGCCGCTTTATGAATGGTTTATCGAAGCTTTGCCTGTTCCATCTGAGCCAAAACAATACGAATTCGCAAAATTACAAATTAGCCACACCGTTTTATCTAAAAGAAATCTCACCCGGTTAGTGATGGAACAACATGTGAGTGGTTGGGATGATCCACGACTGCCTACTCTTTCAGGTCTGAGAAGGCGAGGCGTTCCAGCAGAAGCAATCAAAGATTTTGTAGCGCGAGTTTCTGTATCAAAAAATGAAGGCGAAGTGGAGCTTGCGTTATTGGAGCACTGCATAAGAGATAATCTAAATTACAGTGCTGAACGAAGACTTGCTGTATTAAAACCTCTAAAGGTTGTAATAGAAAACTTCCCAGAAGGAAAAATTGAATGGTTGCCAGCTTTAAATAATCCCAATTCAGATAAACAAGAACAACGCGAAATACCTTTCTCAAGAGAAATTTGGATCGAGCAAGATGACTTCATGGAAGAACCCTCGAAGAAATTTTTCCGTCTAGCGCCAGGTAAGGAAGTTCGATTACGCTATGCATTTTTTGTAACATGTAATGCTGTAATCAAAGACGAAGATGGAGAAATCGTTGAACTGCGATGTTCGTACGATCCCGAAACGCGGGGAGGTAACGCGCCGGATGGGAGAAAGGTAAAAGGAACCATCCACTGGGTGTCCGCAGAACATGCAAAAAATGCAGAAGTTAGGATCTACAACTCTTTTTACAATACACCATCTCCCGGCCGCGAACGTGATTTCATTGAGGACATCAATCCAAATTCACTAGAAGTTTTAGAAAACTGTAAAATCGAGCCTGATTTGATTACGTTGGATGACAACGTACCCATCCAATTCGAAAGATTAGGATACTTTTACAAGGACCCGGATACTACGCCCGAAAAACACATCTACAATCGTACCATTTCTCTACGGGATACCTGGAACAAAAAGCTATAAAAAAGGTAGTAAATGCTAACATCTGAGATGAGAACTTTAATATGTGAGAACACAATAGGATTGGTAGCCACTGTGACACCAGAAGGTAAGCCAGCCGTCTCACCAAAGGCTACCTCCGTAGTCCTTAGCCCCAGCGAGATAGCGTTTCTAGATATTAGATCGCCAAAGACAAGGCAAAATATAAAAGCAAATCCAAATGTCGAACTAAATTATGTAGATGTTTTTCGCCGTAAAGCCTGTAGACTTACCGGAGTTGCTACTTACGTGAGTCCCGATTCTAATGAATTCACAATATTACAAAACAATTTTAGAGAATTTGATTATTTACTAGACGGTGTTCATGGGATTTTCCATGTAACAGTCTCTAAGGCGCAACTTATTTTATCTCCCGCATACGACCATGGAGCTAAAGAAGAAATTCTAAAAAAAGAATGGTTATCAAAATATACAGAACTTATAAGCTAGTTTCTATAACCAAGATCTATTTTGCTGAAATTACCTGCCTTACTTGACATACAAAACTTTAGTCAGATCGAGCTTGCCTCATTGTAACGAATTCTTCTGCAGCGGTTGGGTGTATTCCGACAGTGGCATCAAAGTCTAACTTCGTTGCTTTTGCCTTAATCGCGATTGCAATACCCTGAATTATTTCTGGTGCATCTACCCCGATCATATGCGCTCCGATAACGCGTTGAGAACTTCTCTCTACAATAAGTTTCTGAAGTCCGCGCTCCATATTTTCTGTCATCGTATATTTCATTGGACGAAATCCCGATACATACACGTCTATTTCATCGAATTTCTCTCTCGCTGCCTCTTCCGAAAGGCCTACCGAGGAAATCGGCGGCTGACTGAAAACAGCGCACGGGATGTCTTGGTAATCCATATTTTTTGGGGCATTATTAAATACTGTTTCGGCAAAAGCTTGGGCTTCTGCAATTGCCACTGGCGTCAAATTAATTCGATCCGTCACATCTCCTAAAGCATAAATATTGCTAATGTTTGATTGGTTCCATTCATTTACCACAATGGCACCGTTTTCGCGCAAATTTATACCTACGCTCTCCAGGCCTAAGCCTTTTGTATTTGGAACTCTTCCAGTGGCATAAAGTACCTGGTCTGCTTCAATATATTTACCATTTGAGAGGTACACTTTATATCCTGCCTTGTTTTTCTCAATGCGTTCGGGCAAGCACTGCGTCTGAATTCTCACTCCTTTCTTCGTCATTTCTTCCATTAACGCGTTACGCAGATCAATATCAAATCCTCTTAATACTTTATCTGCTCTGAAAACAATATCTACTTCAGAGCCAAACCCTGCAAAGATACCAGCAAACTCAACTGCTATATAACCTGACCCGACTATTACAATACGTTTGGGTTTCTCGTTCAATTCCAGCGCTTCATTTGAACTGATAGAGTGCTCAATACCCGGGATATCCGGCTTATATGGCCATCCTCCTACCGCAATTAAAATTTTTTCTGCTGTAATTTCTTTTCTTCCTATTTTAACGGTGTGTTTGTCAGTCAATATTCCCCGTCCACTGATCCTTTCTACGCCGGCATTATCCAGAAGATTTACATATATTTGATGAAGCCGATCGAGCTCCCTGTTTTTTGCTTCGATCATTCCTGCCCAGTTATGATTGACTCCATTAAATTTCCAGCCATAACCCTCTGCGTCTGAAAGCTCTTCGGCGACGTGGCTCCCATAAACTAATAATTTCTTTGGGACACATCCTCTAAGAACACAAGTACCGCCTTCTCTCAACTCTTCGATAATGGCCACGCGAGCCCCGTAAGCACCTGCAAGACGTGAAGCCCGCACTCCGCCAGAACCAGCACCGATTGTTATGAGATCGTAGTCAAACTTTGCCATCGGTGTAACCTTTCAGAAAAATAATTCCAATTCGTATTTAGACATCAGTTCAATTCAGAATTTAACCTCATCATTGAAGATGAAAAAGAGGATAGTTCAGAAATCATCAAATTTTTAGTTAGAGTTCATCTCTAGCCTGCTAAAGTCAAATAAGTGGAGAAATTAGTAAAGATTAATAGTCAAGTTAACTTTATTGCATAATACTTGGTTGAGTTTGTTAAATTTTTGTAATGATTGGTTTTTGAATATGATTAATATTCGAAATTTATCAAAACTAACCTTTATCTCACTTTTTTTTTCAATGTTAGTTGTCTCTTATACGATTGCTGAAAGTAAGATAATTCATCTGGTCAATACCGGATGGCATGTGGGGATCGTCGTGCCGGTAGATGCAATCCTGAAGCGGAACCTACCTGAAACAAAGCATTTTTCTAATTCGAACTTCCTAGAAATTGGATGGGGGGATGCCCGTTTTTATAAATCCAAAAACCCAACTGCACGCATGGCTTTTGAAGCAGCCTTTACATCAGAGAGCTCGGTAATACATATCTATGCTTTTCAAAGCCCCGTAAATGAGACCTTTATAAATTCCGAGATCCTAAAGCTCGAGGTAAATGCAGAGGGTTACAGTGAACTCCTTCGTTTTATTCATAAAAGTATTGTGAGAACCGCAAATGGAGAAGCAAAAAACGTTGGCATAGGATTACATGGTGAAAAAGTAAGTCGCTTTTATTTAAGTAATGGCGAATTCCATTTGTTTAATACCTGCAACACTTGGATAGCCGAAGCATTACAATCCGCGAAATTAGATATAAGTTCTCAGGGAATCATTACAGCGGATAACCTCATGGAAAAAGTCCGAGAATTACCTAACAATACCGATTAAAAACATGCTTTTCTAGTTTCCTAAGGGTATCTATGCGTTTACAGTTCTTCTACTGACCATATACTTCAAGCCCTGCCGAAAAAGGATTTTCATTATTAGTAAAACAGAAAATGATATAGATAATCTGAAAGCCAAAGCAGAGGCCGAGAAGCGAATATTAGAAGATACGATAAGGGCGCTTCGTGAAAAACTAGAGAATTCAGCTGCAGATACTCTTGCTCAGATTGAAAACTTGCGCGCAGCCCAGGATGGAAACCGTAGGGAGGCTGAAGGTAATATCCAGGCCCTCCGCAACAAATTAGAACAGCAGCGGAATCAATATGAAGAAAAATTAGATAATGAGAGAGCATCACACGAAGCTGCACGGAGAGAGGCAGAACAAAACATTCAAGCACTCAGAGACACCATGGAACAAATGCGTAATAACTATGAAGAAAAGTTAGATGGCGAACGTGCCGCGCATGGAGGAGTGCAGCGAAATTCCGAAGCCGGAACGCAGGCATTGAGAGACACTATGGAAAAAATGAGAAATGAATACGAAGAAAAACTAGATAAAGAACGGGCACTCTCCGAAAACGGTCGACGCGAAGCAGAGCAACGGACGCAGGCACTCAGAGACACTATGGAAAAAATGAGAAATGAATACGAAGAAAAACTAGATAAAGAACGGGCTAGTCATGACGCTACGCGACGGGATTCTGAAGCAAATGTTCAAGCACTCCGGGAGACCATGGATGCAATCAGATCCGACTATGTAAAACAATTTCCAACCGACAATAATTAAATTCGGCAAAAGAAGTTATAAAAGTTTTTAAGAGGGAGTGGATATATGAAAGCGTCGGGTAAAAATATCTCAAGCAGCAAGAAGCTAGAAAAAGATAATGTATCAGAACAAACCCGAGACATAGCAAGTGACCTTTCGCGCCTAGGTTCATTCGATGAAATTCTAGAGTATCTAATCACCTATGTTACCCAGACACTTGAAGCCGAACGGGGTAGCCTATTCCTTCACGACCCAGCCGCACACCAATTATATACCCGCGTTGCACTTGGCAATTTATCCAGAGAAATTAGAATAGACGAACAATCTGGTGTTGCTGGCTGGGTTTTTATGAATGCCGAGGCTACAATAGTCAACAATCCTTACAAAGATGAAAGATTTAATAAAGAAGTTGACGAACGCACCGGTTATCAGACTAAAAGTCTGATATGCGTGCCAATTTTTTCAACAGGCGATATTCCAATAGGCGTGCTGCAGGTTCTTAATAAGCAGACAGGGCGATTCACAAAGGCGGATCTTGCAAAAATTGAACTTGTCGCCTCTCAATGTGCTTCTACACTAAATACTTACGCACTTACCGAAAGGATGGAGGCGCAAAAACGACGTGAAGCTGAGTTTATGGAGTTGGTTTCAAAACTCACCACAGAGCTCGACTTATCGAGACTTTTAAACCATGTTGTCGATGCAGCCACCGACATGCTGGGTTGTGAGAGAGCAACTGTTTTTCTGAACGATGAAAAAACAGATGAGTTATTTTCTATGGTAGGCGCAGGCCTAGGTGCTTTTGAAATACGCCTCCCAAATAACGCTGGTATTTCTGGCGCTGTATTTCAGTCAGGGGAAAACGTAAATATTCCCCATGCCTACGCTGACCTGCGCTTTAATCCATCCTTTGACAAGCAAACCGGCTTCTTTACACGATCCGTCCTTTGCGTGCCGATTTTGAACAAGGAAGGGAAAAGAATTGGAGTAACTCAAGCCCTTAATAAAATTGGTGGACCTTTCACCGAGGAAGATGAACATAGGATACAAGCATTCACTGCGCAGATCTCAGTTGGCCTTGAAAACGCCAAAATGTTTAACGACATGCAAGCAGTAAAAAATTATAACGAAGCGATGCTTCACAGTATGTCTAATGGCGTCATAACTGTGGATGAAGATGGCAATCTCAAAAGTGTCAATACTTCGGCCGAAAAAATCGTAAAGATATCAAGCGAGGAAAACCTAGGAAAACCTCTGTCTGATGTCCTAAATGAGCAAAATAGTTGGCTTGTAGATCAAGTTAACAAGGTACGCGAAACAGGCGAAACCGAAAACCTAGAGGATGCAGATTTAATAACCGGCGATGGAAGTCAGGTATCTGCTAATATAGCGTTACAGCCAATGATATCTGGAGAAGGGGAAAATATTGGCGCGCTAATTCTGGTTGAAGATATATCTAGCGAGAAGCGTGTTCGTTCGACAATGTCGCGCTATATGGATCCACAACTTGCCAATCAACTTCTTGAAGAGGGCGACGGGCAAGCAATGCTGGGAGGGAAAGCAGCTGAAGCGACAGTTCTCTTTACAGATATTAGGAGCTTTACAACAATAGCAGAAGCGCTTGGGCCTCAAGATACAGTATCCATGTTAAATGAATATTTTGAGATAATGGTAGCTTGTATTACTGACGCTGGCGGTATGCTAGATAAATTTATTGGAGACGCAATGATGGCTGGTTTTGGCGTTCCTCTCCCAAGTGAAGATGCTGCCGACGCCGCTGTAAAATCATCCATAGCTATGATTTCTGAACTGCGTAAATGGAACGCTGACCGCTTAAAAACAGATAAAATGCCGGTTGGTATGGGTGTAGGCGTGAATACCGATAATGTTGTGACCGGCAATATTGGTTCCTCTAAGCGCATGGACTTTACGATGATTGGTGACGGCGTAAACCTAGCGGCTCGACTAGAAGGTAGCTGTAAAACATATGGCGCACAAATAATAATATCAGAGTTCACGCAAACAAAATTAAAAGGTATTTATGCACTTAGAGAGCTTGATCGCATCGTTGTGAAAGGCAAAACAGAGCCAGTTTCTATTTTTGAGGTGCTCGACTTTCATGACGACGAGACTTTCCCCGCAAGAATGGACGTAGTCGGGCATTTTACAGAGGGATTAGCACACTATAGGAATACAAAGTTTGATGACGCCATTAGATCCTTTAAAGCTGCTTTGGATGCTAATTCTGAAGATGTTCCAAGCAAGCTTTATATAGAGAGATGCGAATTATTTAAAAAGTCTCCCCCTCCTAAAGATTGGAGTGGAGAGTGGGTGATGACAGAGAAGTGAACCTGTTTATCAAAACCGTGCCATTCAGATCACTGACTACTTTGGATCAAGCGTTGATTTGATAATCTCAGGTGTCATAAACACCAACCCGCTTTGGTGCCCGTCAAGTTCACACAACTCATAGAGAGCATCGAAGACTTTATCTTTTTGAGAAGCATCTGCAATAATGCTAACGATGGCAGCTTCACCAAAAGTACCAAATTGCTTCTCTTCAAAAAGATCGCTAGATCTTCCTGTTTCTACGCTTACACTTTTTACACCTTCAAAGTCATTTAGCGTCTCTAGAGCCTTTTGACCAAAGTCTTTGCTAAGCAGTGCACCAATTTCAACGGTCATCTTGCTCTCCTCAAGCAATCTCTTTGAGAACTGACTCAGGTATATAGGTAGCAACCCGGTCCAGTTTAGTCATAAACATTATTCCTTTTCCTGGCGTATCAAGGCCGCCCGCGAGATACATAGCTTCAAATACCCTATCCGCTTGTTCTTCTGAGACGATTATTCGGATAACTTCTTTTTGTTCATCAATGGTTACGCCGAGTAGTCCCATTCTTTCTCGAATGCCCGTCCCTCGCCCATAACTAATGGTTGCACCCTGAGCACCACAATTTTTTGCAGCGTCGAGAACGCCTTCAGCTAACCCAGTCTGGAGAACGCATGTTATTAAGTTTGCTTCAGATAGATAGGTTATATTTCTTCCAGCCATGTGTAATATCCTTATCTTATGGTTAAACTTTTTAACTTTCTTGAGTCACCTTTGTTTTCTGGGTCATTTGTATTACTAGCCCCATCGTCAAAACTGCGACAATCGGGCAAATACTCGCCAGCGATAGTATTCCAAATCCTTCTATTGCGGAAACAGCATTACCTAACCCTAATCCCATGGCGAGAACCAGGGGAACAGTTACAGGCCCCGTAGTGACACCAGCGCTATCCCAGGCGACATTCACAAACTCTTCTGTGGATAAAAAGGTCATAATAATGCCTATTGCATACAGCGGTAATAGCAACATCATAAGGTCGAGGTGAAAAATCAATTTAGCAACGCCAAGTGCAATTCCAACAGCCACACCCGTAGCCACACTATACATGAGCATAGACTTTTTAAATGCACCGTTAGTCAATTCCTGTACTGTTAGGCCAAGAGCATTTAGGGCGGGCTCGGCTAGCGTAGAACCAAAACCTAATAAAAATGCAAAGCCAACGCATATGACGAAGCCAACAATCTCGGGATAGTGCGGTGAGTTCTCAACAATTGGAAGTTGCATAAACGCAGCGGGCAAAGCGCTTCCTGTTTGAGACCCAATTGCCCCAAGCCCGTAAGTTAAGCCTACATTGAAAATACACATTCCCAAAATAGATAGAGTGAGACCGTAGATGGTAACCATCCTATTTGGAAGTGTCGAACGTAGCACTATAAACAGAACAAACATAAGAAAGATGACTAGAGGCAGAATAGCTCGTACACCCAAAACTATCTCAACTAATGGCGTCTGATCCCAGATGCTTAGCTCTGTCTGCGTCGACCCGCCGGCACTTGCTGCGGCAGCAATAATTTGTTCCGGAGTGACTGTAAACGAAACAAAAACTGATAGTATTAGGACAGCTAATATGGGAAACAAGGAAGCTAAGGTAACGACGCCAAAGCCTGAAAGCGATGAATTTCCTTTTCCTGCTGCATTTGCTATTCCGATACCAAGCGATAACACCAACGGCACCGTTACGGGACCGGTTGTTACGGCGCCACAATCCCACGCTAAGCCTAGTATACTTTGAAGGTTGGGATCACTCCAAGCATATAAAGAGAGTAGGGCAACTGGCGTTAGTGCTAAATAAATCATTGGTTTTAGCGACCATCCTTTAACAAACCTTACCGTACCTAAAATTGCTGCAAGCCCCACACCAGCACCAACCATAAGAACAAGTGGCATCGTCCAATTATTTAGCAATTCATATAAGTAGGGCGCCTTCTTAACGTCCACCGAAGCTCCAAAAGCCTGGAGCGCACCAATTGCTGGTTCTGCAAAGGTAACACCGACGCCGAGTATGCCTATAATGATATAGACTACAGTCATTGAGGCCTTTTTCGGCAGATTATCCCCTATAATCTTACCAAATGGCATGAGCCCTGTACTGAGCCCTTCCATAAATACAGCCAAACCAATAATAACCGCAGCCAAACCTACAGCAAGGGATGCTGCTGCATCAATTGGCTGTCTTAACACTAATACTTGGAAAAGGATAAGATACAAGGCTAGAGGTACGACAGCTTTTATTTGATCCATAATTCTTACGTAGCTGTATGGGCCAAGAAGATCCACCGCGCTTTTAAAGGTAACATTTATTTTTTTTGGTTTTAGGGCGTTAGGGTCTCCATCAACTGGCTTAGGTGTCAGCATATTATAACTCACGGTTTTATAGCTGACATTTGTTTGTGCCAAGTACTGCGAATAACGCATGCTTCTCTCCATCCCAAAGCAAAAGTTGTCTGATAATAGTTAAATTTCTAACTTATTACAATAAATTCTAGGTTTTAGAGACTATTACTAATCTTGCCCCTTAAACGCACAAGCAAGATAACATTTGTTTTAGGAGCTAAAATATTGCGATAAACGTTTAACGGCTTGGCAAACAACCAAAAAAATTACGGGGGACAGTATCAAAAGAAGTAGGCCACTCAATCCTGGAACATTCGATAAAAATTCGATCCACCTAAGCCACACCTTTATAACTTCGCTACGAAAAATGATCACAATAAGGGAAGTAGCAAGCGACACAACTAAAAATGCAATAAAGAATTGTATTTTCTTGGAAGACTTTCTCATAAGTATGCGAACAATTCTGGGAAATAATCAAAAAAGGATTTCAAATTTAAAAGATATACATCTACCACTCGGCCAACAACCGCAACCTAATTCAGATAGAAACATCACGGGTTCGCAAAATCTATCACCCAAAAAAAACTTTACTACTGACCATGACCTTATCCTCTGCGTTTAGAAGCAAATAATTAGCTAAATAGAGACTATTACATATGACTGAAAATTGCTGCAGCACTAATTGCTGAATCAATAAATAAATGATAGTCCTCATTCATCTGTGAAAGATACTTTTCAGTATAATTTAACATCTAGGTAAGAGAATAATCTCACCAGGGGACTAACACATGCCCATCAAAAATCTCAGACATCTTCCTAAAGCGCATCTGCATCTGCATTTAGAAGGCGCAATGCGTCCCGCAACACTCACAGAATTCTGTGAACGTTACAAAATAAAGCGGCCTAGTGATACGAGAGGGAAACAGTTTTCAAATTTCGCTGCTTTCAATGAAGTCTATAGAGCTGCTTCAGATAGCATTCGCACGAGACAAGATTTGGCCCGGGTTATTCAAGAAGTTGCAGAAGACGCTGCTAAAGATGGTGCAACCTGGATTGAGCCAGCCTTTGACGCAGATAGGTATACGATATTACGAGCAGACAGGTCGCTTAGATTATTTGAAACGCCTTACGAGGGATGGCTATTTGTTCTAGAGGCGGCCGGAATGGCTTCTGAAAAAACTGGAGTGGGAATTAGTTTTATTTCAGCCATTGACCGCACGCGCCCAATAGAACAGGCCAATGAAAGAGCTAAGCTTACCTCTAATTTGATTTCTTCACAGAAGCACCAGATTACCGCAAAAAATATAAATGGTGGCGAACCTTACGCGGGGATAATAGGCCTCGGCCTCCATGGAAATGAAGAGGGGTACCCGCCAGAGATTTTTGCAGAAGCTTTCCAAATCGTCACAAAAAAAACAGAAGCCTTATCAATTCCCCATGCTGGCGAAATAGCACCAACTCCCGGGAAGGGCCCAGAATCTGTTGAAAAAGCGATGGATATATTAAGCGCATCGCGCATCCAGCACGGTGTTCTAGCAATTCAAGATGAGGTTTTGATAGAAAAAATTAAAGAAAAAAATATATGCTTGGATGTCTGTCCCTCATCAAACATTCAATTGAGTGTTTTTCCTAATATTCAGGCACATCCATTACCACTTTTAATTGAATCAGGGGTCTCGTGTTCGCTGGGTAGTGATGACCCTCTTCTCTTTGGCCCAAGTCTTCTCGAT
The DNA here is from genome assembly GCA_902589475.1 of uncultured Alphaproteobacteria bacterium. GTDB lineage: Bacteria > Pseudomonadota > Alphaproteobacteria > Thalassobaculales > Thalassobaculaceae. The sequence continues at coordinate 28,377 of CACITD010000001.1, forward strand.
GAGTTTGAACTTTGCCGTGAACAAATGCGTTTATCCGATAATACATTGGCGCAATTGGCTCGAAATTCATTTAAATACAGTGGGGCTCCTAAAAAAATCGTTGAGCAAGGTTTAAGAGATATAGATGCTTGGTTAAATTAGATGCTGAAAAAAATAATGAAAGGTAGCTTGCCAGTTTGTTATTGTAGAGGCGGCACCTCACCCGGCTTTGGATCTATAGGGACTAACTCACTTAACTTGCTAGACTTTTCGAATAAACTCGCAGCTGCTAGCACAGCTGCCTCGCCACGAGGTCGACCGACTATCTGCAATCCGACGGGCCGTTGATATTTGTCAAATCCACAGGGTAATGACAGTGCAGGCGATGCACTTAGTGTCACTGCGCCCGTCAAAAGGGATGCTCCCATATAGTGTTCTAGTTTTTGCCCGTCTATAGTCAAAGGGTGACGCAAATTTACGTCAAAAGCTGGTGTGTTTGCGCCTGGTGTTATCAGCAACTCATATTCTCGGAATACGGCAGCAAAAGTTTCATATATTTGTTTTCTGGCACGCTCGGCACGTGCTAAGTCGGATGTACTTTGATTAAGGCCTATTTCGGTATTCCAAATGATATCCTTTTTAACCTGGTCACGATGATTTTTGAGTTGTAATTCTCTATCGATAACAAACTGGTGTGATCGCAATGCAAGAAAAGTTGACTCCAAATCTTCTATTTCTAAAACAATCTCATCCACTTCTACGCCCATGGATTTAAAATGCTCCATAGATTTGGCTGCAATCTCCCTTGTCTCCTTATCAACTGGCGCGCCGCCAATAGTGGATGCATAAGCAATGCGTCTGGGGGGCACCGCTTTTTGCACAGATTCTGAGAATGACTCAGTTGGCGCATCAAATGTCATAGGGTCCAGAGGGCAAAATCCTGCCATAGTGTCAAGAAACAAAGCGACGTCTTCTACCGTGCGGGCCATCGGTCCTTGAACAGATAATGGTGAAAACATTGTGTTCACCGTGCCTCGCGTCACTCTTCCTGGCGAGGGTCGCAGCCCAACTACCGAACAGTATGTGGCAGGTCGTCGCAAACTCCCACCATGATCACTCCCGTGAGCCAGCCAGACTTGCCCCGCTGCCAAGGCAGCTGCCCCTCCTCCTGTTGAACCCGCCGGCGTCAATGATGTATTCCAAGGGTTACAGGTTTTGCCAAAAACATCATTAAAGGTCGACCCACCAGCGCCAAACTCTGGAGTGTTTGATTTTGCAATTATTATACCTCCCATATTTTCAATTCTCTTGACTAGAGGGTGCGAAGTTTTTGGGATATGATCTTTGAAGATTGTGGAACCATAAGTGGTACGAACACCAGCCACATCAGTAAGGTCTTTTATTGCAACCGGCAGCCCCGCCAACCAGCCTCTGTTATTTTCTGACCCGTGTCGTTCCTTTTCCATCAAAGCCTTTGCTTGGGCTCGGGCTCTTTCTAGACATAATGTTGGCAATGCATTAATAGCTGGTTCTGTTTCCAGGATACGAGTTTCAGCTGCTGAGATCAGCTCTAGGGGTGAAATTTCACCCTTTTTCAAACCCTCTACCACTTCTGAGGCAGTCAATTGCACTAAACCTTTATCCATATTACTCCTCATTATCGTACGCAAATTTAAGAACCAATTTCCCAATTAAAAATTCGTAAATTTAAGGCATCAAAAGATGGGATTGTAAAATTTACAAAAACGTGGCCGTAGCCGCCCGCAAATTATTGGTAAATTTCAACCTTTATTGATCTTCTAACCGTTGCACATAAAGATGATGTTTGCTATATCAATCTGCTTGCCACAATAACAATCTCAATAATCCTTTTGGCGGAATAAAAAAGAGTATCCTGTAGTTATGCCCATACGACAAATTGTACGAGACGCTTTTCAGGTTGACGAGCTAGTTCACCAATTCACAGTTCTTGATGTCGAAGATGGGCTGCTTCAAACAGGGTCTGAGAAGGAAGTAAATGAGAATAAGGACTACAGCGACCGCTACATTATAGAGGAAGCTCAAAATCGTTTAAAACTCCTTGAAAAACAAATCACGAAACTCGATGAAGAACACGAAGACGATAGCACTTACAGAATTGAACTTCAGTTCCTAGAACAAGAAAAGAATCAACTGCAGCTCTTCTTGAAAAAATGGGGCCCCCAGGAAGTATTTGAAGGCTAACTTAAAAAAGTCCTTTTATTCGTTTACAGTAAAAACTCCTAACAAACAGCAAATAAATGCTGTGCCACACATGCTTTTTTGGTTATCTGTTGTTAAAAAATATGCCAAGCTTAAGATGTCTGCTAATGCAATATACTTATCAATCGTCGGGGTAATTCTAAAATGATTACAGGAAGATGTTATTGTGGTGAGCTAGAATACGAATTCGATAAGAGTTCCATACAGTCTCAAATGCTTTGCCTATGCAGGGAGTGTAGATACCTTTCGGGCGGAGGACCCAATACTTCTATTGTTATAAAAGAAGAGACTTTTAAATTTACGAAAGGCAAACCAAAAATCTTTAAACGAGGCGACCTCGAAAACCCAAGAGTTCGTTACTTTTGCGGTGATTGTGGGACGCATATTTGCGTAGAAAGTCCGCCGCGGCCTGGGATGTTGGTCCTTAAGATTGGAACTTTAAATGATCACTCATGGTTTCGGCCTGAATCAGCCATTTTCTGCGTAGACAAACAAGAGTACCATCAAGTCCCTGAAGATATTCCACATTATGAGCGACTTCCATAGTAGTCGATTATTAGAAAAATCGAAGATTGCTTTTCCACTAGCCGTAATTAATGAGCTACGGATGGAGAGCTGTTTTGAAACTTTTTTGAGAATTTAAAGTAAATATCCTTAGACATAGGTCAAACGAAACTACTCTACCGTCACACTTTTTGCTAAATTACGTGGCTGGTCAATCTCAGTACCCTTTTCCTTTGCCGTATGGTAAGCCAGTAATTGAACTGGCAGGGAATAAAGGATGGGAGTTAATATTGGATGAACTCTTGGCATCCTAAAAATCCATGTCGCAGCTTCGTGTAATTTTTCAATGCCTTTATCATCAGAAAGCAAAACCACTCGGGCTCCTCTAGCAAGGGCTTCCTTAAGATTAGATGACGTCTTTTCAAACCATTCATCATGCGGGGCAACCATAACAACAGGAACACCCCTCTCTAGCAGTGCTATTGGACCGTGTTTCATTTCGCCTGCCGCATATCCTTCAGCATGAATGTAACTGATTTCCTTTAGCTTCAAAGCGCCTTCGAGAGCGATAGGAAAATTTACCCCTCTTCCCAAATAGATGACATCTTGCGACAAGGCTAGCTCGCTACTGGCACCTATCCAATCTAGATCGTCAGATAACACTCTTGCCAGCAAGCTTGGCAAATTCGCAAGGTTATCAGTTATTTTTTTGGCCTCTCTATCAGACAGAACACCACGCAGCTCGCCCCAATGCACCGCCATAGTCAATAATGTAACCAGCTGTGTTGTAAAAGCCTTAGTCGAAGCGACGGATATTTCCGGCCCGGCCAGTGTTTTTAGTACAGTATCTGACTCACGTGCTATCGTGCTTTCGGGAACATTAACTAAACTAATAATATTTTGCCCATTTTCTTTGGCATAACGTTGCGCCATTAAAGTATCCAAGCTTTCGCCCGATTGAGAAATAAAAAGTGCGGCCCCGTTTTTAATTAGTACGGGATTCCGATATCGAAACTCGGAAGCGATATCTACCTCGGTTGGAATTCTAGCCAAATTTTCAAACCAATATTTGGCCACCATACCAGCATAAAAACTAGTTCCAGCGGCAACTATCGTGAGTTTTGGCAACTCTGAAGGACAAAATTTAAATTTAGGTAAAGTAATTTTTCCGGTTGTTGGGCTACAATATGATGCAAATGTATACCCGATGACTTCTGGTTGCTCATTAATCTCTTTCTCCATGTAATGAGCGTATTTTCCTTTATCAGGTGTTTTATTTGATGCATCTGTAATTTTAGAAGGTCTTTCTACGATCTCATTCTTTAGATTAAAAATTTTAGCTTCATCTTTCGTAATGATCGCCCAATCGCCATCTTCAAAGTAACTGATTTTTCTGGATAAATGTGCCAGCGCCAAGGCGTCTGACCCCAAAAACATTTCGTCATCCCCGTAGGCAATGGCCAGTGGGGAATATTTTCGAGCAGCCAGTAATGTGTCCGGATGCTGAGCCATCATAATAAGTAACGCAAATGCTCCTTGTATTTTCGAGAGCAACGCCTGCATCATTTCTTTTGGTTGCATCCCAGCTTGCAAATATGCGTTAGCTAGATGAGCCACAACCTCTGTATCAGTCTCTGTTTGCATTGTAACGCCGTCGTTGGCCAACTCTTCCTTCAACTGTTGGTAATTCTCTATTATTCCATTATGAACGACCGCCACTTGCCCTGATACGTGAGGATGTGCATTTTCAATACTGGGCACGCCGTGGGTAGCCCATCGCGTATGTCCAATACCTATTGAGCCTGATATGGGTTGCTTAACTAACGCTTGTTCTAAATTGCTTAGTTTTCCCGCAGCTCTGCAACGCTCTATTTTTCTATTTTTAATCGCGGAAATACCTGCAGAGTCATAACCGCGGTATTCTAATCGTTTCAAAGAAGTCAGAATTCTTTTCGTAACACTTTGAGTACTTATGATGCCTACGATGCCACACATCTTCTATGTTTATTCTTTGGATTGTTTTTTTGCTCGAAAACGAGATGCGCCCCCTGACACCTGACGCGTTTCGGTGCGAGTTAATGCAATTGAATCTTCTGGCACCGCCTTTGTAATTGTGCTTCCAGCGCCAACTATCGCACCATTACCAACTTCAACGGGTGCAACCAGTGCCACATTCGAACCTATAAATGTATTAGAACCAATTTTTGTCGTGTGCTTGTGAAACCCATCATAATTACATGTTATTGTCCCTGCTCCAATATTACTTGAGGCGCCAATCTCTGCATCACCAACATAAGATAAATGATTAACTTTTGATCCTTCACCAATTTGTGACTTTTTCACTTCGACAAAATTTCCTATGCGAGCTTCATTCCCAATGTCAGCTCCCTCCCTCAGCCGAGCGTACGGTCCGATGATGGAGCCATTACCTACTTTCGCTCCTTCTATATGCGAAAAGCTCTTTATTTCACAGTTTTCACCGATATTGACTCCCTTACCAAAAACGACGTGTGGATGTACTCTAGTGTCACGACCAATTTTTGTATCGTACGATAAAAATACCGTCTCAGGAGCAACAAAGCTTACACCGTTCGACATCATTTGCGATTTTAACCGAGATTGCATGATATTTTCTGCTTTAGCTAAATCTTGTTGTGTGTCGATCCCTAATGCTTCGGTTTCGTCACCTTCAACAATACTTACGTACCCACCATTTTGATTTGAAATTTCAATTATATCGGTAAGATAGTATTCGCCCTTAGAATTACTTGCCTCTAAACAATCCAAAAAGCCGGGGAGCTTATGACCATCAATTGCCATAGCGCCACCATTGTATAGCTTTATAGATTGATTTATGCACCCTGCTTCAGCAGCCTCCACGATTTTTTGTAATTCACCCCGAGAATTTTGTAACAATCTACCATACGTGTTAGGTGTTGGCGCTTTAAAACCAAACACCACAACATCCGGAGGATCTTCTATATTACGGGCGTCCGTAATTTTCCTTAGAGTTCCGCTTCCAATAAGAGGGTCCGCTCCGAATGTAACCAAAACAGTTCCATCAAATTGACCTAACGCCTCCACTGCAGCCTTTACAGCATCACCTGTTCCGAGAGGGTTAACTTGATAAACGACATGGCAACCATCTAACACAGACTTAACTTCCTGCTGTTCAGGCGAAAGTACAACCACAATATCTTTTGGCTTAAGTTCCTTAACAGACGATAATACATGCGAAATTAGCGGCAAGCCTACCAAATTATGCAAAACTTTTGGTTTACTGGACTTCATCCTAGTACCCTTGCCGGCAGCAAGAATTACAACAGCTAGCGCATTCGACATACTTTCAATAACTCACACTTGTAGAAACGAGGTCGCAAAACAAAATGACACATTCATCTCACATCAGGAAATAAATATTTATTACTGAATCTTACAATCTGATAAAAACTATTTTGATTTTGAACGTGACAATGATTTATATAAAAATCATCAGTCCACAAACAATTTGCTCACATAAAATAATCATGCAACAAAAGGATACCATCATCTTTGATCTTGATGGCACGCTTGTAGACAGCGCTCCGGACCTTCACGCATGTGCGAATCGACTTTTGAAAAGATATCACCAACCCACGATTTCACTTAAGCAAAGTCAAAAATTTATTGGGGACGGTGTTCGACAATTCGTTAAATCGGCCTGGCTTCAATCAAATAAGGAGATGGATGAAAGCCAATTAACAAAACTACAAGATGAATTTTTGCTAGATTATCAAAATCAACCATCACAACTGAGTGAAACTTATCCAGAGGTACGTGAAACTTTAGATCAACTATCGCATTTTGGATACAAAATGGCGGTCTGCACCAACAAACCTCAAGTAGCAGCTGAAACTCTTCTGAAAAATCTTGGTTTAAGAGACTATTTTTCGCAAATAGCCGGTGGTGATTTCTATGGTGTGAAAAAACCCAACAAGTTACACTTGTTAAACTTATTGAACGATCTGGGAAAATCCCCATCCTCAGCGGTCATGATTGGTGACAATGAGCATGATGCCTATACTGCAAAAGCCGCAGAGACAATATTTATTATATGCACGTACGGTTATGCCCGCATTCCTCTGAAAGATATTCATTTTGATTTTAAAATAGACAGGTTTAGTGAACTGCTCACTCTAGAAGTGTTTAGAAGATAATTTTATTGAGTTCTATTTGTTTACTTCATGAAGTGCTCTTGACATTAGGAAACACCTCTTCGGCCATTAAATGCATACAGTCGGTTGCTACCGACGCTTCCATACCGGCCCACTCCATAGAAAAAATAAAGTGATTAACGCCCAATTTTCTTCTAATAGTCAAGATTTGATCGGAAACTTCCTCGGGGGATCCAATTAAGAACCTATCACCGACCAATTCATAAAAATCTCCATCTAAACTCTCTCCGTCAGGAAGTTGATCACTTTGACCTGTCCCATGATACGACTGATATTTTTTTGCCAAGAATGGAGCAGCTAGTTTGATCGCTTCTTCGCGTGTTGGGGCTACAAAAGCTTCCCGCCTAATCGGAAATTCTTTTGGGAATGGTTTATCAAATTTCTCTAATTCTTTTTTATAAAGGTCTACCTGTTTAGCCAGTGTCTCAATGGTAGTGTGTGGATTGATATACCAACAATCTCCAAATTCTGCCGCGCGCGCAATCGCAATATTAGCATTTGCGCCAATCCAAATTGGAGGATGAGGTTTTTGAATGGGCTTTGGCCAACAAACAGCGTTATTTAGTTCGAAATGGGTACCTTTCATTTGTACACAATCTTCGGCCCAGAGTCGCTTAATCGCTATAAGGTTTTCAGTTGTTCTTGCGCCGCGTTCTTTTTGCGTAGTGCCAAAAGCATTGAATTCAACTTCCCTGTAACCAATACCAACGCCAAAGATAAGCTTTCCGTTGCATAAAATGTCTAAAGTGGCTAGTTGTTCGGCTAAATCGAGGGGTTTGTGAAGCGGTAAAATAACAATACCAGCGTTCAACCTCGCCCGTTTCACTTCACCTGTCAATCTCGCTAGCAGGGGGATTTGCTGCAAGGCTTGATAATCTGGCGTTGAATAATGGGAGCCCTTAGTTATTGAATCATACCCTAAACTGTCAGCCAGTCGAGCCTGTTCCAAAAGATCTTCGGCCATATGGGCCATATCTACGCCAAACGGATATTGACCTCTTAACATTACGCCAATGTCAATTGACATTTCTCCTCCTGATAAAACTCCTACTTAATATAACAAAAACCGTGAAACGCCAGAATTCCGTCTCGAGGTTCTTTTTTGCGTTGCTTTTGCAATAACTGCCTTGACTATGATTTATATTATTAAGGAGATTTAGGTAACCTTTTCTCCACTAATCTAGCCCAATAACTGGCACCAACCGCGATTGTTTCATCATTGAAATCATACTCTGGATGATGTAGACCCGCAGTATCGCCGTTGCCCGTCCAAATGTAGCAACCCGGCTTCTTCTGCAACATATAGGAAAAGTCTTCAGCGCCCATAGACGGTGCCGGCTTTAAATCGACAGCCTCATTAGAACCTGCTATCTCTTTCGCTACTTCAGCACAAAACTCTGAAGCTTGTTCGGAGTTTACAGTGGCGGGGTAGCCCTTGTGATAGACGAGCTCCGCTTTTGCTCCAAATGTTGATGCAACTCCATCCACGATGCGCCCAAGCCTCTCTGGAAGCGTTTCTTGTATTTGAGGGTCTAGAACTCGGCAAGTCCCTCTCAGTATAATTTCGTCAGGAATAATATTAAATGCTTCACCCGCATGGAATTGTGTAACACTTACCACAAGGGATTTTTGAGGGTCCATATTTCTGCTTGTAATAGTCTGCAGGGCCAACACTATATGAGACCCAACGACTACCGGGTCTACTCCCTGATGCGGCATAGCCGCATGCGATCCCCGTCCTTTAACAAAAACCTCAAAATTATCCCTAGCGGCCATAATAGGCCCAGAACAAACTGCAAATTCTCCGACTTTGATACCCGGGATATTGTGCATTCCATAGACTTCATCCACTGGGAACAACTCAAACAGGCCGTCTGCAATCATCTTTTCACCGCCACCTTTACCTTCCTCGGCAGGTTGAAATATGAACTGAACCGTACCATCGAAATTTTTAGTTTCCGCAAGATATTTTGCTGCACCCAAAAGCATTGTTGTATGACCATCGTGGCCACAAGCATGCATCACGCCCGGTTTTTTTGACGCATGCTCGAATTCGGAACGCTCCAGGATCGGCAAAGCATCCATGTCTGCTCTTAAACCAATTTTAGGCCCATTTCCCGAACCAACTGTTAGCGTAGCAACCACACCGGTACCAGCTAATCCTTTATTAACTTCAAGTCCCATTTGATTAAGCTTTTCAGCGATAAATTCAGCCGTCTGGTGTTCCTCGAAACCTAATTCAGGAAACTTGTGTAATTGATGTCGCCATTCAATTAATTCTGCTTCGAATTCTGCTATCCTGTTTACAATTGGCATCGCTGAAGTGGCTCCAACTTTCTAATCAGCTGTTTTCCTTCTGAAGTTCTTCCCAACGTTTGTTTGACAGCTCGAAAAGTCCAACATTTTTTTCTACATCGTAAGGAGCTTCCTTATACGTTTCGGGATCCCATTCGCTTCGAGGCGCTCCAAAAAAATCCCCGCCGTAAACGTGTAACGCACTAGTCAATTTTGAGAGTGGGTTGTAGACACCGTGGATCGCCGTCTCGTCTAAAAAGCTACAGTCTTTAGCTTCCATTACTTTTAGCCCCAATTTTGTTAGACCATCATCAGGAGACCTTCTGTAAAATGTGTTCTCTTCCCTTCCATCGTAAATGCCTATCACAGCCCACATATTATGGTCGTGCGGCATTAAAGACATCTCCGGCCCCCATATCAAATTCAAAACCGTTAGATCTTCCGATCTATGCAGGGTATTTACGCCAGCTTGCTCTGGTTCTCCAATTGCTTTCATAAGACTAATGGGATCTGCCACTTCGCGAGCGACAATTTCTCTCACCGCACGTTGTGGGTCTGTTTCCTTCATCGCCTTTCGGCAATCCAAGCAAAATTGCTCTAGTTCAAACAAATTCTCACTCCTTAGTGTCATTTTAAAATGTTTTTGGAAGACCACATTAGACTAAAACTTAAACACCACATGATACAATCTATTTATCTACTAAATACCGGATATTTTTTACGCCGTAATGCGTATCTGCCGCTTCTTCACTTATATACCCATCTAATACATCTTCTTTGATCGCATCTATATCGCGCTTGGACGGATCCCCAAACCCACCTGAACCCGGGACTCTGAGATGAATTTTACCGCCGTTTGGAACGTCAAAGCCACCTTTTCCAGCAGCGATGCCTTTGTCACCGTTGGGAGCCTCTGTCCAAATTTTTGCGGCAAGTCCGGGCTTCCCACCCGAAAGTCCAAAAGGCGCCGATTTAGTTCGTTCTAAGCAAGCTGATGCTCGTGCTTTATGATCTAAAACAGTCCAAGTTCGACTTGCTCCCAAACCACCTCTAAAGCGACCAGCTCCCCCACTATCAGTCACGAGAACGTACTCATCAACCCTTACGGGAAAACTCATTTCGAGTATCTCGATTGGCGTATTCATTGTGTTAGATATACCACTGGCAATTGCATTGATGCCATCCTTGTTGGGACGTGCTCCAAACCCTCCCTTAATGGTTTCATAACTAACGTATCGCTGTTTATTTCTCGGGTCTTCACCTCCAAACGTAACAACTGCCGAAGTACCTTGACTGCATGCCATTGTGTTGTTGGGCCAAAACTCTGCGACTGCCCCAAAGGTCATATCACAAACGCGGTGAGAAATTTCATGGTTAGCGTAGACAACAGGCGATGGAAACTCAGCATTCAAGACGCACCCTTTTGGCGCACTAACGGTTATTGTCCTCCAACAACCAGAGTTAGGGGGGATCAGTCCATCCGGATCTATTATTGTTTTAAGAGCACAGAAAACACCCGAGGCGGTAACAGAAAGAGGTGCATTCATAGGACCGGATACAGCATCGTCGGTGCCAGCAAAATCCACCGATATATGCTCTCCGGTCTTTTCAACTGTCATTTTAATTTCAAATGTTTGGTCTTCTGCGTCCCCTTCTTCAATAACCCCATCTCCATCGCAAAAATCTTCAAATGTTGATTTTCCATCGGGAAGCCGTGCCAAAAGCGTACGCATCATTTTTTCTGAATAGTCCAGGACTTCGGCCATAGTTGCAACTAAGACGTCGACACCGTATTTATCCGCCAACGCCCCAAGACGTTCTGTTGCTCTCCGATTAGCAGCAATCTGAGCACCTAGGTCTCCCCTTCTTTCATCTGGTGTTCTCACATTGGCAAAAATAATGGCGTCTACATCTTTATTGAGAAATCCTTTAGAGTAGAGTTTAACTGGTGGCAGCCTGAGCCCTTCACCATATATCTCAGTAACAGCGCCATAACTGCCGGGAGAGGCACTACCCACGTCCGGCCAGTGTGCTCTGATGCAAGCAAACCCAATCAGTTTATCATTATAAAATGCAGGTGAAACCACATTCACATCTGGCAAGTGGCTTCCGCCAAAATATGGGTCATTATGGATAAAAACATCACCTTCTTCAAAAGTTTCGAAGGCAGAAACCACAGCCTTTACCGCGTCGGGCATAGAGCCTAAATGGATAGGTAAATCGGGCCCTTGAGCAACCATCTGCCCAGATATATCAAAAATACCGCACGAATAATCACCCGCAACTTTCAATATCGGAGAATAGGCAGTTTTAGCTAACACTACCTTCATCTCCTCTGCTGCAGCGTACAGACTATTTTTAATGACAACAAAAGTGGCAGGGTCTGAAAAAGCTTGATCTTCTCTCTTATTAACCATTTAGTTGAACCTCGCAAAGGAAAGTATAATAAAACCATTGGGGTCCATTAGAGCAGTCCAATCCGGCGGAATTACAAGGGTTGATTCTAATGATTCAATTATAGCAGGGCCCTCTATGGTTGTTCCAAGTTGAATGTTTGCTCTATCAAAGACCACCGTTTTAATTTTGCCAGTTTTTTCAAACCATACTTCTCTGAGCCGTTTTTTGGTCACATCTGCCAAATCTATTTTTGCGGTTTGCTGTATCTTTAATTCAGGGAGTTTTGCCTTTGCAGAAAGACGCAATGTAACTATTTGTATCCGCTCCTCTTTATTGGCATGCCCATAAGTGGTCGCATGTTTTTCATGGAACAACTCTGGGAGTGCAGAAAAGTTTTGAGACGTGATTGGATTAGATACGTCAACGTTCAATTCATATGCCTGTCTAACATATCGAACATCCATGCTTCGTCTTAAAATCCAGTTTTCCTCAGGAACATTAGTTTTGGAAAGCATCTCTCTCGCGCTTTTTTCTAATTCAATATAGCTTGCTTCAAGAGTATTGGACTCTGTCTCATCTAATATTGAAAAAAAAGTTTTTCCATAATCGCGACTTATATCTGAGCCGATTAATCCGAGAGCCGAGAATGCCCCAGGGATTGGAGGAACTATAACCTCTTTGATTTGTAATTCCTCTGCCAGGGCTGCCGCGTGCAGAGGTCCCGCACCCCCGAAACAAATTAGCGCGAATTCTCGTGCGTCATGTCCTCGCTCAACAGAAACTATTCTGAGTGCTTCACTCATTGAATTGTTTACTATCTGTATTATCGACGAAGCTGCTTGTTCGATTGAAACATTTAAGGGATCGGCGATCTTTTCCTTAATTGCCTGCTCCGCTTTTGAAAAATCAATTAAGAGATCTCCGCCCAAAAGAGTAGTTGAATCAAGCCTGCCCAGAATAAGATTAGCATCTGTAACTGTTGGCTCTGAACCACCCCTATCGTAGCAAACTGGTCCGGGTACTGCCCCAGCACTTTTTGGACCTACCCTGAGTGATCCAGCCGGGTCCACCCAGGCAATGCTTCCACCACCCGCGCTCACTTCAGCTAAATCTATAACCGGCACTCTTATGGGGTGCCCGGTTCCATGTAACCATCGACTGCCACTTCCCTCGCCCCCAACCTCATATTCGGGCGTTGTTTCAATAATCCCATCTTGTATTAGGCTAGCCTTAGCTGTTGTCCCCCCCATATCGAATGATAATAGTTTTGACCTATCCATTTGTTTACCCGCAAGAGCAGCAGCTATAACCCCCGCAGCAGGACCTGACTCGGCGGCCATTGCCGGCATCTTTAAACTTTCCTCAATTTCAAATAATCCACCTCCAGATCCCATAATGTATGGTGCTGGAAGTCCTTTACTGGTTATAGCGCCTTTTAAACGTTGCAGATACGATGAAAGAATTGGTCCAACATAAGCGCAAATCGCAGTGGTACTGGTGCGCTCAAACTCTCTAATTTCTGGCAACACTTCAGAGGATAAAAAGATTGGAATATCGGGTAATGCCGCCCGTAAACGTCGACCTAATAATGCCTCGTGCTCGTCATTTAGAAAGGAGAAGAGAAGCGAAACAGCAATCGCTTCAACTTTAGATGCCTTGAGTTTAACAACCAGTTCAGCAATTTCATCTTCAGCTAACGGAATAACAACCTCTCCATCAGCTCCAATTCTCTCAGTAACCTCCAAGCGGTTACGCCGCTGCACCAATGTAGAAGGCGGGTCTTGAAATAGATCATACAAATCTGCCCTGGCAGATCTTCTTAGTTCCAAAATGTCGCGAAATCCTCTAGAAGCAATCAAACCAACCTTCGCTCCTTTTTCTTCTAGAATAGCGTTTGTAACAACGGTTGTTGCATGTGCTAACAAATTTACTCTATCTACTTGTATATCGAATTTACTAAGCGCTTGTTCCAAAGCTATTAGTACCGCCTGTCCAAAATTACCTGGCGTTGATGAAACCTTTGTGACCCCAATGGTACCATCTTTTTCATTTACAACTGCAACATCAGTGAACGTACCTCCAATATCAACGCCAATTCGCCAGCTCATTTTGACTCCTAAAAAATATGTTCGCTTGATAATTTAATATGTTATATACGAAAATTTAGTCTGTGCTTTCCGACGAGAGAAGGCCCTTTTCTGTCAGAAATTCTTCCGCCACCTTGATCGCGTCTAGCGTAGCCGGGATCCCGCAATATGGCACCGTGTGCAGTAAAGTTTCCCTGATTTCCTCAACAGTACAACCATTATTGATTGCACTTTGTAAATGAAGAGATAGTTCGTGAGGTCTATTTAAAGCCGTTAACATGGCCAGACAGAGCATACTTCTGAATTTCCTCTCAAGCCCCGGACGACTCCATACCATGCCGAAAGCTGCTGTTTCTGAAAATTCCCTTAAAGGCCCGTTAAAAGAATTTGTGCCTTTGTCACGTGCTTCAAGATAATCCGCACCCAAAACGTCCGCCAAAATCTTTCGGCCGTTCTCTCTCGTAGACATCTATACCAACTCCCAGTTAGATAACAAAGATCTCTAGTCTGCCTGTTTAATTTAAAAAGGTCGACACCGACATTCCCATTTTCTGATGTAGATCAACATCATCAGACATCTGAACAATAGGATTTAATACACAGAGACAATAGTTTACGTTGCCGAAAGTACTCTGGGTGATAGCTTTCTCTCGCCTAGAACTTCAACCAACAATTCTAGAAATCTTGAAAAATGGTACTATGCCATGGAAAAACAGAAAGACACATCAACTGATAATATCAATGGCATCTATTGCATTTTAATAGGGATGTTAGTTGTAACGCTGCAAGATTGCACGGTTAAATGGCTCAGTCCAGACTACGCTCTGCATCAAATAATGCTTATTAGAAGCGTTATAGCATTACTCATAATCTTTTTTATCATCGAATGGGAAGGTGGGTTAAGACTTCTTAAAACTAGGTATCTAAGCTGGCACTTGTTTAGAGCAGGTTTATTGATTGTAGCAAATTTATCTCTATTCATGGCGGTTGCAGCCATGCCATATGCAGAAGCAATAGCCATCTTTTTTGTGGCCCCTTTATTTATCACCCTTCTATCCATACCTATTTTAGGAGAACAGGTGGGGCTTCGTCGTTGGGCCGCCATCATTATTGGTCTCGGTGGAGTAGTGTTAATGATACAACCCGGCCGGGCAGTTTTCGACTGGTCAAGTCTCTTACCACTGGCTGCCGCCCTTTCGTATGCCTCAATGCAAACGATTACTCGAAAGATCGGTAAGACCGATAAAGCTTCGACCATGGGTTTTTACATGCAGGCAACGATGATAGTTACGAGCATAGTAATCGGCATCTTGATCGGTGATGGCAGGTTTTCCGGCGCGGGTCACTCCAGTCTTGAATTTCTTCTAAGGGCCTGGGTGATTCCTAAAACAGAACACCTCTGGATCCTTTTATCGTGCGGCCTACTGAGTGGTATTGGAAGCTACCTTTTAAGCCAATCCTATCGCCTTGGACAAGCAACCTTGATTGCCCCGTTTGAGTACACTGCTCTTCCGCTTTCAGTCGTTTTGGGTTTCATTATATGGGATGAAATCCCAACTTTTCACGGCGCTATCGGAATGTTACTTATTATTGGAGCCGGCCTATATACGCTTTATCGGGAACGATCAGTTAGCCAAGCAAATACAGTAGGCGATGCCTAAACCCAACATTCGAAAAACGTCATTCAGCCAGGATCTTTATGGTAATTTCAACTTCTACAGGAATATTAAAGGGTAACGAACTCATTCCCACTGCCGAACGAGCACCTCGGCCCTTCTCTCCAAAAATATCAATAAATAAGTTAGAAAATCCATCTATTACCCGAGGATGTTCCGTGAAACCTGGGGCCGCGTTTACCATGCCGAATGTCCTGACGACTTGCTCAACCCTATCTAGTGACCCAATAGCATCCCGAAGCGCAACAAGAGTATAGAGGCCAACATTTCGAGCCGCTAAGATGGCTTCATCTATAGACAAGTCCGTTGGGACCTGTCCAGTTAATGGCTTACCATCATTGTCACGCGGGCCTTGACCGGATAAGTGAGCATAACCATCCAAAATTACCGCTTTTGCGTAAGCACCAGCCGGGGGTGAAGACTTCGGCAGGATAATTTTTAATTCTTCTAAACGTTTTTCTATATTCATAGTATCTTCCGATGTTAAGGATGCATTTTCGCACCTTTAAAAATTTTATCGACTAATTTTTTCTCTTCTCTTAGTCCCAAACCGACAATAGGCAGATCTTCTGACTTTCTCTTTTTTACGGTTGCACGATTAGCATTGTCGTGTCCTGTTTGAAACATATCTTCTATGTATAAACAAAATTTTACTCCGCGTTCCAGCCCCCTTCGATGGATTGTTTTCATTTTAATATCGTCACAAGTCAACACTATTACAGGTTGAATTAGTAAGGGTGCATATTTGATCGCTGAAGCATCCTCATATTCATCACCTAGCAAAGCCCCGTGCTGTCCTGTAATGCCGGAAGTTATGAACGCTGTAACATTCAACTTTTGCCAAACAACTAAATCATCCCGAACAGCAATTGCTATTTTTGTATCAAAATCCATTATTGCGAAGCCATTAAGCATTGACTCATTTAATTACCGACTGGAAGAATATTAAAAAGACAAAAACGATTAATTTCAAATTAAATTTCATCAGGCGTTACTAGACTTGAAATTTTTTTGAATAAAACATTCATGGCGCTGAAGGTTTTCTAATGGGTAACCCTCTATTTAACAAAAACCGGATTAAACTTGGAGTAATGGCATTTAATTGTTCTCACGGTTCAACCGTAACTACAGCCGAAAACAGCTGGCGCATGACATGGGAAGAAAATAAACAGCTCGCGCAAATGATAGACGGCTCAGGGATGGAGGTTTTGCTTCCGGTCGGCAGATGGAAAGGTTACGGGGGGGAAACCAACTTTAACAACAAAACTTTTGAAAGCTTCACTTGGGCATCGGGTATAGGCGCTGTAACGGAACATTGCACCGTATTCGCGACGATACATGCCCCTCTAATACATCCTGTAGCAGCCGCTAAAATGGCTGCTACAGCGGATCATATCAGTAATGGTCGATTTGCAATTAATGTGGTTGCTGGGTGGTTCAAAAACGAATTTGATATGTTCGATACAAAATGGCGTGATCATAAGAACAGATATAAATATCTTGAAGAGTGGACAGTCCTATTAAAGCGCCTTTGGCAAGCAGACGAATCATTTGATTTTGAGGGCGACTTTTTTCAAGGCAAATCGCTCTGGAGCCAACCTAAGCCGCTACAAACCCCCTACCCTCCCATAATGAATGCTGGATCATCGCCAAACGGGCAACTATTTTCGGCCAAACATGCAAACATGAATTTCGTGATGCTAAAACAAAAGGACCGCGATAGCGACGCCGCCCAAATTAACCATCTTAAAAACCTTGCATTAGATTTAAATAGATCGTCGCAATGCTGGATCCATGGATATGTTGTATGCAGGGAAACAGAACAGGAAGCAAAGAGATACCTTAACCATTATGTCATTGAAAAAGGTGACGATGTAGCGGTGAGTAATATGCTTGATATCTTTGGAATTGAATCGCAAACACTCGACGAGTCTGTTCTCAATAAATTTAAGTTTCATTTCAAAGCGGGGCACGGAGGTTATCCACTTGTTGGCACCCCAGATCAAATTGTTTCAAAAATGCAAGACCTTTCAGCTATGGGGGTAGATGGCATCCTATTATCCTGGTTAGATTATATCGATGAAGCCCATTACTGGATCGAAAATGTATTACCAAGATTAGAGCAGGCTGGATTGCGTGACCCCTTCACGCCTTCTCTTCTATGAACATTTTTTTTTCTCCTAAATGGGGACTATTTTTTTTAATTATTGTTTGGTTCTGTTGGGGTTTCAGTTATCCAGCGACCAAGATTACGCTCCGCGGTTTCGATGTTTGGACAAGCCGTCTAATTATCATGGCTGCCGGCGGGTTTCTTCTTTTATGTTTAGCCAAGCTTAATAAGGAACAGATACAAGTACGACGGGATGATTGGTGGGACCTAATATTGGCGTCAATCTTCAACATGACAATTTTTCAATTGGGGATGACTTTGGGTGTGCATTTTTTCAGCGCAGGCCGGACTGTAGTGATAGTCTACACAATGCCACTTTGGGCAATGCTATTTGCTTGGATTTTATTAAAAGAAATCCCAAGTCGACGACAGCTATATGGTCTAGGACTGGGTCTATTCGGTTTATTTTTCTTAATGGGCCAAGATTTCAAAGATTTACCCCATGCATATTTAGGGGCGACTTGTACACTTGTAGGTGCTGTCTCTTTCGGCCTGGGCACAGTTTGGATGAAGCGAAAGAAATGGCGGAACAATCCGACTGTTATCGCAGGATGGCAGTTAGTTTTGGGTTCCTTGCCCGTTATTCCCTTTTGGTTTTTTCTTGGAGAAGAAACAAATTGGAACGAGCTAACACCAGATATTTGGGCAAGTTTCTTGTTCCTCATTTTAATAGCGAACGTTCTTGCTTATTTTGCTTGGTTTAGAGTCTTGTCAATTTTTCCAGCCTCAATATCAGGACTTGGGACACTTGCAGTACCTATCGTTGGCCTTTTGGCAAGTTATCTAATACTGAATGAAATTCTAGGTTGGCATGAGATAGTAGCTGCTACTTTGATTGTGTCAGCTCTATTTTTTACCCTTAGACAAACTTAATACACAATACATTATTAAAAAAAGGACCGTGAAGAAATCTACTATATGATTGCCGGAAGCTAACTCACAATTCATGTTCTATGTTCGGTCTAATAGCAGTATCTTATCTTACTACAATAAATAGGAGATAAAGGATGATCAACGATCGATTGCGTTTTGGTATTTTTTTAGCTCCATTTCACACTTTAAATGAAAACCCAACAAATGCTTTAGACCGAGATTTTGAACTTATAGAGCATCTCGATAAGCTAGGCTATGACGAGGCTTGGATTGGAGAACATCATTCTGGTGGTTTCGAGATTATCGCCTCACCCGAAGTATTTATGGCCGCCGCTTTTGAACGCACTAAAAATATTAGAATAGGAACGGGGGTCGTATCTTTACCGTATCATCATCCCTTCATGGCAGTTGATAGGATGATCCAGTTAGATCATCAATCAAAGGGCAGGGCTATGTTTGGAGTTGGACCTGGTGCCTTAGTTGGAGATGCGTTTCGCATGGGAATCGATCCCTCCACCCAAAGAGATCGTATGAATGAAGCCCTAGATGTGATCCTACCTTTGCTGAGGGGTGAAATCGTATCGAAGAAAACAGACTGGTTTGAAGTCCGTGAGGCTCAAATACAGCTACCTTGCTATACCCAACCTCACATCGAAATGGCAGTAGCCTGCGCACGCTCACCTTCTGGCGCTTTGGCCGCAGGTAAACACGGTCTCGGAATGCTATCAATTGGGGGAACATCAGATGATGCACTCACTCATCATGCTAACAATTGGAAAATTTGTGAAGAGACGGCCACGGCGAATGAAAAACATGTTGATCGTAAAAATTGGCGAGTGGTAACGCTAGCTCATATTGCCGAGACTAGAGAACAGGCGCTGGAAAATGTGAAATTTGGTATTGAGCACTTTGCAAGATATTTTCGTGAGATTGCTACATTTCCTATTGTACCGGACAATATTCATAATGCCGCCGAATATCTAATGGAAAATAACATGGCATGCATTGGCACGCCCGATGACGCAATTAAATACATCGAGAAACTACAGAAAGGCACCGGGGGTTTTGGAGCTTATATGGAGTTAGCTCATAATTGGGCTGACTGGCAAGCTACTAAGCGTCATTATGAGTTAATGTCGCGCTATGTTGTCCCGCATTTTCAGGGGCTCAATGGCCTGCGTCAGGCAAGTTATGACTATAGTTTTGAGAATCGAGATGTTTTTGTAGGAAAAGCCGCAGCTGCCGTACAAGAAGCTATTGATACACATCAAAAAGCGAGTAGCAAAAAAAATATAGCAGCGGAGTAGATCCGTAAAATGAGATATGAATAATTTGTCTCTAGACTGGGCGGGTTCCCTGAAGAAGAATGCGTTGATGCTCCCTTCTTTGACCAACAGGAAAATCAACGTTTACGGAATGCAGAAGACATCGGTTATCCCACAATAATAAATCACCCCTCCGCCAATTATGTTCATATTGAAAATCCTCTTTGATCAACCACGCATAAAGGACGTCTAATATCGCATCACTCTCTTTTCTGGACTTCCCCTTTATATGATCAGTTCTGTTAGGATTAAAATAGATAGCTTGGCGCCCTGTTTCCTCGTGCGTTCTCACAAGCGGATGCACCACATCTCTTGTTTTCTGGTGTTCCTCAGGAGTTAATTTTTGTGCCCTAGCCGCGGCCCTAACCGTATCATAACAATGTGTGGCTTCTAATTTTGCAATGTTGTTTTTTACAGATTCAGGCATTCTATCGTAAGCGAGCCGCGTGTTTATAAATCTCGTTTGACCTCCTTTATCTGGTACATGTAAAGCTTGAAGGAGTGTTGCCTTTGCTGGTTTTTCAAAATACGAGTCATCGGTGTGCCAGCCAGACAACCTCACTTTTGCGAGGTCCTTGGGTTTGTCATCCCGCGTTTTATAAGTGCTATTCAGGATTGATACTTCCGGGAAATTATTGTCTTGCAGATTTGAAAGAAGCTGAAGCTGAGGTGTACCAAAAACTCTCGCGAAAACTAAAAATTTTTCCACCGATAAAGGATGGCTCTCAAAACAAAGCAAATGATAGTCTAAAAAAGCCGCTTTCAACGCATTTTCGGCAGTGTCCGAGATGGGTTGGCTTAGGTCTAAGCCAGTTATCCTAGCCCCCATAACACTTGATACCGGCCTTATCTCGAATGGCATTTTTATAAAATCTTCCAATTAAATCAGACACGTAAAAAAATTTTCAAACGATGCTTCGACCACGGCGTCTCTTACTCTCTTGGTACTTTAACGTCCAATAATATCCAACTAAACCAGAAAATATAGCCCATGGAATGCAACCAATAAAAAGAGGTATTCCCCATAATGATACCATCGCTGCCATTATGTCCCAAGCAGCCGTTACGCCACCACCGCCAATGGAAAGAATATCTTCAAGCCTCTTAGCGAATTCTTCAAATCCAAGAAATTCTTCCCACCACCCCAACATTAATCTGCCTGTGATTAAAAAAACATAATAAACAATAGGAACGGTAAAAATATTGGTCACCCATGTCCACGCCAACGCTGCTATGAGGTTAAACCTCCAATTGGGTAAAACTAGTTTTTGAAATGCCCAAAAAGCCCCTACTAATGCCATTTGAATACCCACAAACGGGTTCATTGCAGATACTAAACCAACGGCCACGCCCCGAGCCGTTTCAACTGGCGGCGAATTACTTCGTAATATAGGAACCAATAGTCTATATTTTAAAATACGAGAAAATTTTCTTAACATTGGCTTATCAAAGTGTTAATCGACTTGTAGGTAGACTCAATAATTACAAATTACACCAATATTTGTAAGAAATTTTTTCAATTACCCATAGTTGCCATGTATTCCTTTTAAAAAGTATAGACTTTACATCCTAACATTTTTGAAAAAGACAAATAGTTACTCTTCTATTTACAAAATGATTTCCTTAAAGGTTACGCATTATCGTCTTTGCAGCTAATGACTTCGACATTTAGCTGGCTGTTCGTAAAGAGCGTAATTCTCACAGTTTTTTCCGAAAAAATCTGCTATAAATTGTATTGGTGGTTTATCGTAAATATACTCTGATGCCACGTAAGCTGCAGCAGAAAATGGGTTGGCCAAACCTGAGCAGCCAGAAAGTAAAATTAAGCTTATGAATATTACCGAACGATACATAACTTCTCCTCCTCTTGAAAATCATTCGCTCCATTAAGGCCTCTAGAAGACTTGCCGAAGCAATTTTTGGGCCAGTTGGCATGTATATTGCTTGTGATTGCTCGTCCAGTTTTAATACAACTCGACTAAAGGTTTGTAATTGGCATAGACTTTAAAGAACGGATGAATTATGGGATTTACTTGGAGTGTAAAAGAATTAAGGATATTAGAAGATCCAAATTTTATCGATCGTTTAGGACATTATATTCACGATCAACAATCAAAGAATTATAGGTTTGCCATGGATGTTATGGGTTACAAGGCAATGTACTATAGCAAGGAATTTGAAGAATTAGTCAAGAGTGAGAGCACTATCTCCAAACTTAAGACAGAGGTTCAGCAAGTTTGCCGTGGCGCATTTTCAAAACTTGGTGCAGAATCTTGGGAAGTGAGTTTCAAAGCCGAAGCGTTAATAAGAAATGAGCTAGATTCAAAAACACATTTACCAATAGGGGAGATAGATTACGCTACTGATCTAATTTATTCAAATACGATACTGTATTCAGTATCTGAAAATGGCGATGCGTTGTTTATGGATTGGTTGAAGACGCACGGATTGATAACAAAGCCGGACTTTTCAAGCGATGTCTTCTCAAAACCAGAATCAGAGTTTGCACTTGCGCTTTAGGGTAATCTCGCCCTTCAGAGTTTCGAACTTTGTTCTTGTTTCGCTTTCTTAAATCCGTAGTGCTTTGAAAATCTTTTCAAAACAAATCGGTTATAGGAACTGAATAAAGCAGCAGAATTGATTCTTCACCCGGGTTGCGCTCGTTCAAACCCGCATTGGAAATATGATGAAAGGTTATACCGATTCTACTATAATCTGATAATCGGGCCGCAAAAGTGATGCCGGATCTAAATTCTAATGGATTTCCTAGGTCCTTGCCATCGCCATTCCCATAAAGCCCAGCCCCAAAACTTGGTGTAACAACGAAGTTGTTACCAAAAAATAGATCTACTCCTATTCCACTATAAACATAACTTCCCGAGTTAGCTGTTCCACTAAATCCTATAAAAGGCGTAAAAATCCCAATCTTCTGCCTTTCTGGAAAAATATATTCCAACCTGAACTCAGCCGTTGTTTCATCGTCGAAGATATCAAAAGCGCCCACACCAACCGTAAAAAGACTAGGTTCTTGTGCTAATACTGAAGACGTATTCACAGAGAGAACCGTAAGCGTTATAACCAATAACGTCCGTTTATAAATATTGATGACTTTCTGCAATAAAGTAGCCATCCTATTTCTCTCCCAATCTAAATTAAGCTGACACAACTTTTTTCATCATTTCAGTTGCTAGAACCAACTCTCGTTTTATCCCGGGTTCGAGCGCTGAATGGCCAGCATCTGAGATAACTTTGTACTGAGCGCTCGGCCAATTACTCACTAACATATTCGCGGATATAATTGGACACACAACATCGTATCTACCCTGAATAATCGTTGCTGGTTTATTCTGAATACAAGCTAAATTTTTAATGATTTCGTTTTCCGATAAAAAATTTTTATTTACAAAATAATGTGCCTCCAATCTGGCTAAAGATAATTGATCGCCAATATCGGAGAAATTAAGTGACAAACTATCAGCGGGTCTTAAAGTAGAACATGACTGTTCATAGAGGCTCCAAGCACGAGCAGCTTGAGATTGTACAGCCGGATTAGGATCCTGTAACCGCTGTAGGTAGGAAAATAGTGGATTTTTTTGCTCCTTTTCGCTCAAGATGCTCAAAAATCGTTGCTTTGCCTCGGGGAAAAAATTTCCCATTCCGTTGATAAACCAGTCTATCTCACGTTGTTCACCGAGAAAAATTCCTCTCAATATAAAGCCGAGGCAACGTTCTGGGTATGTTTCTCCATAAACTAAACCCAGTGTACTTCCCCAAGAGCCTCCAAAAACGAGCCAACGTTCTATCGCAAGAAATTTTCGTAATTTTTCGATGTCACTTATCAAATCTTGCGTTGTATTTTCTCTAATCTCTGCTCTTGGTCGTGATTTTCCCGCGCCTCTTTGGTCGAAAAGAATTACCCGGTAGAAATTTGGATCAAAGAAACGACGATGTATTGGGGCAATACCCGCACCTGGACCGCCATGCAGAAAAATTACAGGGACCCCGCAAGGGTTACCTATCTCCTCCCAGTAAATTTCGTGCAGCCTGGAGACACTTAAAAAACCAGATGTTCTGGGCTCAGTAGCAGGATAGAGTTCTGCCAATGCCAATGTGGATTCCTTTTTTAGACCCTAAACATAAGTTTGGGATTTATGAATAACGCTCAATAATTCTAAATAAGCGGTGAGATGGCAGGCTTTCAATCGGCAATAAATTGGTAAGTGCCATAATCAACCAAATCTTACCTTGCTATTCTACTTCTTCTTCAAAATCATCTTCGGTTTCTATATCGGCAACTTCGTCAAGCGTTTTATCGATATTCATCAACTTTTCGAGTCGAGATATTGCTGTTTCTTCATCAATTTTTTCTATAGCCGCAAATTCGCGGGCTAAGCGGTCTAGCGCGGCTTGATACATCTGCCTCTCACTGTAAGATTGCTCTGCCTGGGATGAGTTCCTTCTGAGATCTCTTACAACCTCAGCTATAGACACAGGGTCTCCCGAATTGATTTTAGCCTCATATTCCTGAGCCCGCCTCGACCACATTGTCCGACGCACTCTTGCCCTACCCTTCAGTTTCACTAAAGCGAGGTCCATTTGCTTTTTAGAACTCAAGGGGCGCAAGCCCGACTCCTGAGCCTTGGATAATGGAATCCGTAACGTCATCCTTTCATGTTCAAAATCAATGACAAGAAGATCTAGTTCTGTACCCGCAATCTCTTGCTTTTCAGTTCCCAAAACTTTCCCCACGCCATGCGTAGGATAGACTACGAAATCTTCTGTTTTAAAATCACTACTTTTAGCCATTCCTACGTTCCTTTTACAACACTCCGCCATCAGAACTTTAACGTTCCAATCAACCAAGCAATTTTCACAAGTCTAAAACAGAAAACTACCTATAGGTTTTAAACCCACAAATACCTTTTAGTTTATAAGGTAGTCCTTCGTCTGTTATCGATAATCAACCACGGGGCCGCGACTATAGCACACTTTTCAGTGAAAAAGTAGGGTTGATTTCTTCCTAATTTGATATAATCGCCCAGAAGTAAACAGCATCTAACTCAATTACCTTCACCCGGTTTTTCACTGAAGTATTTTTTGAATTTGTCTGCAACACCCTCAAACGATGAAGCATCAGCACTATGCTCTATCATTCGCGTAATGTTCGGCCACTCCTCGGCATACTTACGGTTGTGCTCAACCCAATCTTCTGCACCAGGTTCCGTGTCAGGCAGAATTGCCTCTATAGGACATTCCGGCTCACATACGCCGCAATCAATACACTCGTCGGGATGGATTACCAGCATGTTTTCACCTTCATAAAAACAATCGACTGGGCACACTTCAACACAGTCAGTATATTTACATTTAATACAATTTTCATTAACAATATAAGTCATTTACCAATTTCCCAGATCCATCAGAACCTGCCCCACCTATTTATAGAACGAGTCAAACTCGCAGCCCTAGCTTATGCATCGCGCGTTTTTTTGCTTCGCCGCTATCACGATCGTCCACATAAAGAAGTCCAGCTAACCTTCTCATGAGTGTCGCCTCAAAATCGTGAAGAACTCCATCCGCATAAACCACTTCCCAGATCATTTCAATCAATTTCAACCTTTCGTCAGCATCAAAGTTATCTCTAAGATCTTTCGTGTAACGATAAAGATCGTTACTTGTATCTAGGTCATCCGCTGCTGCCTTTAATATTTCATCGGCTCCTTCAGGGGAAATTTCAAATCTCTTCATCATTAAATCGCGCAAGGCCCTCTCTTCAACTTCGTCGAGCGTTCCATCGAGCCACGCTGCTCTCGTCATCAAGGCTGCGCAAGCCAACGCACCTTCTTGATCGACAGAAAAGTTTTCATTCTCGTTTTCTTTCCTCAAGCTCATTAATTTTCCAAGTGCGGCCAACATAATTTGTCCTTTTCTTGATTTCTTTGGTACTATCCTGGTTTCTTTATTTAGGTTGAAAGAGTTCAATGTCTAGCAAATCAGACCCTCCAGATAATCTGCTTTGCAAAAAAACGCAAGCTGCGGAGAGCAATAAAAATGCTATTTTAGAAGTTTTAAAAAAAGAACTTTCCATAAATGCAACTGTATTAGAAATCGGGAGTGGTACTGGCCAACACGCAGCAACTTTTTGCACATGTCTCCCAACTATTAACTGGATACCAAGTGATTTAAACAGAGGATCCTTTGAAAGTATAACTTCTTGGAAAAAAGTTGTTAGTGCCGAAAACATGGAACCTCCAAGATTAATAGATGCAGCATCACCAAACTGGAACATCGGCGATGTAAATCAAATTTCTGCTATTGTAGCCATCAATGTAATTCATATTTCTAGCTTTGATGTTACTTTGGGTATTTTGAAAGGTGCTAATAAATATTTAGACAAGGGGGGGATTTTATATTTTTATGGACCTTTTTTTCAGAATAATGTTGAAGCAAAGGAAAGTAATAAAATCTTCGATCAATACTTGCGAAATCAAAATGAGTATTGGGGCATTCGAACACTAGATGAGATAGAAAGTTTAGCCAAAGATCTCAGTTTGCATTTGGATAAGATAATTCAAATGCCTAAAAATAATTTGTCAGTAATTTTCCAGAAAAATTAAAAGAAAACTTTCACATGCAGTGACTATGCAACAAGTTGCCTGATTTTTGATAGAAAGTGTTCCAACTCTTCTTCAGAGTTGTAATAGTGTATGCTGGCACGGACCACAGCTTCAATTCCTCTTTCCATGAAGCTAAGCCGTGAACCAGAGCCACTTGAGACAGAAACGTTTATCTTCCTCCGTGCCAGCTCTGATTTTATAGTCGCAGCATCCAGTGCTTCATGCCTGAACGTAACAATCCCACATTTTAATCTACCTTGGTCAGTCACCTCTAGTTCAGGAATTTCCTGCAACCTCTCTCTTAATTTATCTGCCATTTTAAATATTCGATGCTGAATTTTAGGCAGACCAAAATCCATGGCATATTCTATTGCTCTTCCAAATGCGGCTTGGCCTGCAAAATATCGCTCCCAGTTTTCAAATTTCCTGGCATCTCGACGCAACAAATATGTCTTTTCATCAAGTAAGTTTGCCGCAAACTGATCAATTAGTGGTGGTTCCAACCGCTCAATCCAATCTTGCTTTACATACAAAAAGCCAGTACCCCGCGGCCCTCTCAAGAATTTTCTGCCGGTTGCGGAAAGAAAATCACAGCCAATATCTGCAACATCAACGCTCATCTGCCCAACCGACTGACATGCATCCAATAAATATGGCACACCATATTCATTCGCGATCGCGCCAATTTCACTTGCTGGGTTTACTAGACCTCCCCCTGTTGGAATATGGCTCATGGAAATTAATTTCGTTTTCTTGTTTATTAGCTTTCTAAGCTGATTTGTATCGGGTTCTCCATCATCGTTATTTTCCAGGATAACAAGTTCGGCGCCAGTTTGCTTTGCTCTATGTAGGTAGGCTATTACATTGCTACCGTACTCTGACCTTACAGTAATAATCTGATCTCCGGCCCTGAGAGGAATTGAATAAAAAATCATATCCCATGCCCGGGTAGCATTTTCCACAAACGCAATTTCTTTTGGCTTCGCATTAATTAATTCAGCGACCCGCACGTAAAAATTCTCGAGCTCCATGCTCCGCGAAGCAGCGGTCTCATAACCACCCCTCATTTCCTCTTCTTGTAAAAACTCATAAAGATAGTCCGCTACAGGCGCAGCCATCAAAGATGAACCTGCGTTATTAAAGTGAGTGACGTACTCGCATCCTCGCGTTTCATTGCGCGCTCTTTGAATTTCTCTTTTATTCATTCATGTTCTCATTTTTTATTTAGGAATTTCGCAAAACTGATAAGAAGATACCTATTATAACTGCCGGCAAAGAGATAATTAAAAAAGCAAAGCCATAGCCTCCGACCCAATATCCCAAGCCGAACAGTAAAGGAAAGATGATTTGGCCAATAGCACCAAAAGCTAAAACTCCACCTGTAATTCGCCCCGCTTCCCCAACCGGTGCAAGCCGAGCGACCTCAGCTAACAAAACTCCATGCCACGAAAGAACAGAGAGACTTACACTGCAATTCACAAGCAAACAAGCCGTTCTGCTCCAATCCGCCTCTAAGGCCCCCATAAAACTTGTCGAACATGCCATAACCAATGCCAATAATCCCATCAATAATCTTGGCTTAACCAATGTGCTTCCAATCCAACCCCAAAAGATCCGTCCCGGTATGGCAAGAACGGTGGCCATGCCTACAATTTTTCCGGCCTCTTCCAGACTATAGGCAAGGTCTTCGAATAGGTAAGTTATTGTGAAACCCATATATATCGACTGCATTCCAACAAAACTAAAAGCTACTAAGCCCAACACTCTCCTTTCACTATGGTTAAGCACATCGCAAAGGTTATCTTTAAAGTCTTTAAGTCTCGGGCGCGCAGTTTCCTCTCTATCTTTATCGAACCGTTCCCTGAGAGGTTGCAGTATTATAGCTATGAAAACACAGAGTGTAGCCATACCTATAAGCGCCCCGCGCCAACCATAAGTTACAGCTATTGGCACAAGAAGAAGGCCAGAAATTACTACACCAGCTGGAACGCCCGTTTGCTTTATTGAAAAAACTAAAGGTGCCCATTTTGGAGGGGCGTACACGGCTAAAATTTGAGAACTTGCGGGCGTCGCAGCTGTTGATCCCAGGCTAATAAAAGATGCGGCTAATGTTAAAAACAAAAACGCGAGAACAGCGCTATCCGCAAACGGCACGAGCGCTAGGCCAAGCCCCATAAGAACGCATCCGAACTGGCTTGTTCGAAGTGCACCAAAGCGTCTTATGACGCCGCCACAACCTGCCATGCATAGAAGAGAAATAAAGGCATAGAAAGCCGTGTATAACAGAACGAGTTCTGCATCGAAATGAAGTTCGCGTGCTACCGCAGGTATCAAGGATGGAATGCCCACTTTTGCTGTTGTCGCAACGGTCTGTTGAATTAGCATTGCTGTGATGGCTACGAATAATATCGGCATATTAATTATCTCGAAGAATGAGACCTTTTGTTAATTATATACTTATCCATTGCGCCCCATTAATTTATCGATAGCTCTTCTATCACTTTTGGTAGGTCGTCCTGCCCCGGGTTCTCTTTTAATCAAGTTGTTGCTAAAATTAACAGAGCTATTTTCAATGGCTCTTTGTTTTGTTGGAGGGGCCAAATCTTCAAACAGTAATTCAGCCTCCTTTGCTGGACCTCGACGATCCGCAAGAAACAGAACTTTAACGACTCGGATTACATGCCCTTGCGGAAAAGTGAGGATGTCGTTGGGCCGGACTAACTGGTTTGACTTAGTGACAACTCTTCCAGAAAGACGCAATTTTCCACTACCGAGTAATTTTGTAGCTAAACTCCGGCTCTTAAAAAATCTCCCGCACCAAAGCCACTTATCCAACCGTTGAGAAACTTTATCAGTCATCCTGATTGCTCTAACCGAACGTTTTTTAAAACGGCAAATGGCGAGTTAGACTTTGCATTTTGCCCTTTTTCTTTTGGCGCTATTTGATTTCGGTACGATTTCGTCTCGTCAACTTTTTTTGATCGATAGCTACCTTTTTTGCGCTTAGAATGTCTCCTTTGACTTTTACGTTTGAACATTCTTTTGCCAGGCACGGACTGTTCTTCAATATATCCAATCCCTCTAAGGATAAGCTTAGTTTCCTCATACCCTAACCCAAGGAGCGATAAAATTTTGTCCTCGATAACGAAAGGTTGCACTTTGGATTGTTGTCTTAAAATAACAGCTACGCGTTCTAAAATGTCAGCTCTAACAGCTCGGTTCCCAAGCGGAACAAACCCTAGTGCTAAATAGTATTTATCCGATACAGCCGCTTTCTTCTCGACAGTGACCTGTCCGGGTAGAGGCAGATTTAAAGTGCTATTTGGGGAGTTATGTATCCGCCATAATACGGATAAAAGTTCTATGGCTTTTGGTTTAAGTAATTCAGGGAAGTACAAGACCTCAGTTCCAAACCTTAGACCAAGTTTTGTTAAGCAGTTGCGATCCACCTGAGATACATTTTTTAGCAGATTTTTCACTTTATTCTGTAAAACCGTACCAAGATTTTCACTTATTTGAAAAAGAATGCCTCTCGCAGGACTGGCGACATCTACTTTTTTTATTCGCACCAACGGATTTAGGAATTCCTTTATGTGGTGGTCCAGCCAAATTCTTAATCTTGAAATTATTAACTCTTCTTGCTGAGGTGATATTAAGTCAGATGCTCTTAGTAAAATTTTTGGCGATAGGGGAGTGTGGCCTAATGCTAGTTGAGCTATTAGATTCGATCTCCAAAAAATTGAGGCACTAGTATCGATAGAGAATTTTTCGTCAATATCGTTATTAATATCCTGAGCACGCTTTTTTAACTCAGTTGGTAAGACGCGGCGAACTGCTGCTAACACCGGCTTGGGATCCGATCCCTTAATCAAATTCGGACTGAATGATAAACCATTTAAATTTCCAACTTTATAACCTTCTACAGACACCTCGCCCTTTGCCGAGATTCCTGCTAATAGCTGATGACTATCTTGCATTTTCCTAACAAGAACAGACGCACGAAGGTCTACAAATCTTTGAGTTAACTTCTCATGCAAAGCGTCAGATAATCTATCTTCCACTGCGCGGGTTTCCTCCTGCCAACGTAAGGGGTCCCTTGTCCAATTATTTCGATTGGATATGTATGTCCAATTTCTAACATGAGCAAGTCTGCTTGATAACGTATCTATATCGCCATCAGTGCGATTAAAGCGTTGTATTTGTTTTGCTACCCAATTCTCGGGTAGTTCACCGTCGTTGTCTAAGAGATGGTTAAAAACCTTTTCTAAAAAATAGCTATGCGACTCTGATAACGTCTTGCTAAAATCAGGTATCTGGCAGACATCCCACAATAATCTTACTGCCAGTTTATTCGACGCTCTTGACGCAATATTTTTATTTTTAGACAGGCCTACAAGATGAGTATGGTCAGCAGCATCACGTTTTTTGGTCATAAAAGAATATGGAGGGCTTAATTCCAAGGAATGGATCAACGCAGATAAACTTTCAAAGGATAGATCTGTATTTCGCCAGTATGCTCTCAGCTGAGGTTTGAAATTATGGTTTTCTATCGCTTCTACCACTGAATCATCTAGCATAGAGCAATCTGCTGTAACGCCGAAAGTTCCATCATTCATATGTCGACCAGCGCGACCGGCTATCTGAGCTAATTCCTGGGGAGATAGGTGCCTAGACCTTTTACCATCGAATTTTACGCGCTGAGCAAATGCAACGTGATTAATATTTAAATTCAGCCCCATTCCAATAGCGTCTGTGGCAACCAGATAGTCAACTTCCCCATTTTGATATATTTCGACCTGTGAGTTCCTGGTTCTTGGAGAAAGCGCTCCTAATACAACAACCGCTCCCCCTTTTTGTTTTCTGATTAAGTCAGCGAGCACGTAAACATCTTGAGCGGAAAATGCCACTATGGCTGTCTTTTTTGGTAATCGAGTAATCTTCTTTGATCCAGAATATTTCAATTTAGATAAACGAGGACGATTAATATACCTAATGCCCGGCAAGACCTTTTTCAGAGTAGTTTCTACAGTTGATGCACCCAAAAAAATTGTCTCTCGTGTTCCTCGCGCATTAAGTAACCTATCCGTAAACACATGCCCTCTTTCTTGATCAGAAATAAGCTGTATTTCATCGACCGCGAGAAACTCCGTAGATTTGTCGGTTGGCATGGATTCTACAGTGCACAAAAAATATCGTGCCTTCTTAGGAAGAATTTTCTCTTCGCCCGTGATCAAAGCTACCGCTTGTTTCCCTTTTTGCTCAACCACTCGATCGTAGTTTTCTCTGGCTAGCAATCTTAAAGGGAATCCAATGATACCCGACTGATAACTCAACATCCGTTCTATAGCGTAATGCGTTTTTCCTGTATTCGTGGGACCAAGAACGGCAGTTATTATTGGTGAAGCTGTATCCACGATTTAAACCATCATTGCTTTGTTTTATTTAACCACAAAAGAAAAACTTGCAATTTGACCCGAGATTGCACATATGACAACTGGCAAAATTTTTTTGTGGTTCCATGATACGCAAATTGTCAAAATAGTTCTACCCAAGTTAGCTGGAGAAATTAAAAAATGACGTCGACAAAACGTTCTTTTCAGGCGGAAGTTAGTAAACTTCTTAACATCGTTGCTCACTCACTATACAGCGAGCGCGAGGTCTTTCTGCGTGAGTTAATATCTAATGCGGCAGACGCATGCGATAAACTAAGGTATTTGGCTCTTACGGACGACACGTTGGTGTCTGGGGATACTAATTTTAATATAAAAATCAGTGTAAACCAGAAAGATAAAACGTTAATCATTTCCGACAATGGTATCGGGATGAACGAAAGCGAACTCGATGAGAACTTGGGAACAATAGCCCGTTCCGGAACTGGAGCATTTGTAGAAAGTTTATCTGGAGATGAATCAAAAGATGTTGGCTTAATAGGCCAATTCGGCGTTGGATTTTATTCTGCCTTTATGGTTGCGGAGAAAGTAGATGTAATCACAAGAAAAGCGGGGGAGAAAGATGCATGGAGATGGAGTTCTGATGGTTTGGGAGAATATACAGTAGAAAAGGCTTCTAAAGAAGATCGCGGCTCGAGCATAACACTCTACTTAAAAAAGGATGCTAAAGAATTCCTCGAAGATTTGCGACTTAGGACAATTGTTAAAGCGTATTCAGATCATATCTCCATTCCAATCGTACTTGTAAAAGATAAAGAGGAAGAAAGCCTCAATGAGGCCTCTGCTATTTGGACACGGCAAAAGAAAGATATTACGCAGGATCAATATACTGAATTTTATCGCCACGTAAGTAGTGGTTATGATGAGCCATGGATGACTTCACATTGGCGGGCGGAAGGAAGGTTTGACTATAGTGCACTCTTATTTGTCCCGTCTAAAAGACCTTTCGACCTTTTTCATCCTGATAGAAAACACAGAGTTAAATTATATGTTAAAAAAGTGTTTATAACAGATGATTGTGAAGGGCTTGTGCCGGAATATCTAAGGTTCGTGAAAGGTATAATAGACTGCGAAGATCTTCCATTGAACGTTAGCCGGGAACTTTTGCAAAAGAACCAGATGCTGACCTCCATTAGTACTGCTGTTACTAAAAGAGTTCTTAATGAGTTAAAGAAGAAGGCTGAAAAAAAGCCCGAAGAATATGCGGAATTTTGGGAAAACTTTGGCGCCGTCCTAAAAGAAGGACTTTATGGAATTCCTAATGAACATAAAAATTCCCTTTTGGAATTAGTGAGGTTTAAGTCCTCAACGAGGGATGGCTTGGTTAGTTTGAAAGAGTATTTAGCAGGGATGAAAGACGGCCAAGAAAACATTTATTACATAACGGGCGAATCGCAAGAAGCTATAAAAAACTCGCCGCATCTTGAGGGCTTCGCTGCGAAAGGGATCGAAGTGTTATTACTCTCAGATCCAATTGACGACTTTTGGATTTCTAGCATGTTCGAGGGTTATGAGGATAAAAAATTCAGCTCGGTTACCAAAGGTTCCGCAGAACTAGAAAACATCGAAGATGCCAAAGACAAAAGTGCCAAAGACAAAAAAGGCGAAAAGAAATCCAAGAAAACTGACGTTTCACTATTAATCGCCTCAATTAAACTTACACTGGGAGAATCAGTCAAAGACGTTAAAGAATCCATACGCTTAACTGACTCGGCATGTTGCTTGGTAGCTGATGAGGGTGATATGGATATGAACTTGGAGCGCATATTACGTCAACACCAGCAAGTTGCGGATGCGGCTCCCCGCGTCCTTGAAATCAATCCAACACACCCGCTTATAAAGGGCTTAGTTAAGAAAGTTAAAGACGGGGAAACTGATCCGATACTAGAAGACGCAGCTTTACTTCTATTCGATCAGGCTAAGATTATGGACGGTGAACCCGTTAAAGATGTAAAGGCCTTTGCACAGCGAATGTCTAAAGTTATGGAATTAAGTCTTCAAGTATAAATTAGCTTATTCTTTCGACCTCCGTTTTAAATCACGGAGGTCGAAGGTGAGCTGGCCACTTACCGGATCATCAGTACCACTGACAATTAAGTGTTTCTGAATTTTCTGCGACCCAGTTTTTGGGAGCGAGCCCAGGAATTTGATCCAGCCTGGAGACTTGAAATACGATAATCTTTCGTTGACATAGGTAAACAACTTTTTAGCAAGATGTAGATCAGGTGTATTTCCGGGCTTTAAAACAATACAGGCCATAACCTCTTCTTCTCTTATCGCGTCAGCTACTGCAATTACAGCGACCTGCTCTACTTCGCTGCATTCTTGAAGGACCCCTTCCACCTCAACCGCAGCTATGTTTTCGCCAGATCGCCTGATAATATTTTTTAGTCTATCAACGAAATGCAACATCCCGTCCGTTGCTTGGTAAACGATATCGCCGGTATGAAACCAACCACCACGCCACGCTTCTTCTGTAGCTTCCACATCTTTTAGATATCCCGAAAATGCTCCCAGTCGCGGGGTCTTACCCGAATATCGAACAACTAATTCGCCTTTTTTCTCTGGTGGTAACTTATTCCCGTTTTGATCATGCACTTCTGCTTCTAAGCCCGGCTTTGATCGTCCTATTGCTCTGGTTCCCCTTTTTCTAGGTTCCGTATTTGCTGCTAATACTCGAACCATTTCAGTCATGCCCCAAATCTCTACAAGAGGAAAACCGAAGCGGTTTTCAAAAATCTCATGTAAACCTGGTTCAACTCCTGCTCCAAAGCCAAATTTGACAAAGTGACTTTTTTCAAAAGGGGTTTTTTGCTGATTTAGTAACATAGGTGCAACAACCCCTAGGTAGTGGATTATACTTGCTTTTGTCTCATTTACATCTTGCCACCAACTTTTTGGATGAAACCGATCAGGTTGTATTTGACAACCACCTGTAAGCATCATCGCCATAGTCGATACTGTTCCAGAATTTACATGGTATAGAGGTAAAGGATTGAAAACACGTTCTTGGCCGTGGATTATCTCACAAAAGCCACCTAAACTTGCATACCACGCCCCTGACATAAGTTCGTATTGATGCGAGAGCATACATCCTTTTGGAGTCCCAGTTGTACCTGATGTATACAAGAGACTACTCTCTGTTGCTGGCTCGACTTCGCCATCCTTCGGAGGCTTTTTTGCCCGAGGGAATTCTCTCTTATTATCATCTAGACACCAAAGCGATATGGGATGTTGCAGGAGTTGAGTAGTCTGGTCTACTTTAGTTTTTTGCTGTTGAAGATAAATTAGGAGTTCGGCTTCTGAGTGTTGCAACACAAATGATAGCTCATTTACACTGTAATCTGGATTAATGGGAACGCACGATGCACCAATTTTATTGAGTGCAAGTCTAAAAATTATTTGCTCAGGCCGATTGTCCAGAGCGACTGCAACACGGTGTCCAAGACCGTATCCTGCTTGTCTTAAACTTTCCTCCAAAGCGTTAGTCTGCTCGAACGTATCTTGATAGTTTATTTCGAAGCCGTCGTTATAATAATTTCTCTCATTAGAAGACGGGACAGCAATGAAGGAGTTCTTAGAATATTTCTCTTTAGTTTTCTCAAACTCCCTGCCAATCGTAGAATTTAAAACATTTCGAACCAGGTCACTGACCACAAAATAACCCCTAGGTGGTTTCAAAAAAACGGACGGCTGCACCTAGCGGTTCACCAAGGATTTCGTCGTCTTGCATAACTATTTTACCCCGCAAAATTGTTGTGATTGGCCAACCTCTTACTTTCGTGTCATTAAATGGTGTCCAACCACATTTACTTTCGATCCAATCATTAGTAATGACCCTTTCTGCATTAAGGTCGACAAGTACGAGATCAGCATCATAACCGACTGCTATCCGACCTTTACCCATTATTCCAAAAATTCTCTGTGGTCCTGCCGCTGTTAGATCAACAACTCGCTCCAGGGTCAGTCTTCCTCGATTCACATGATCTAACAAAAGCGGTAAAGATGTCTGCACACCGGGCATTCCACTCGGACTGCTCGGATAGGGCCGCTCTTTTTCCTCTTTAGTATGAGGAGCATGATCTGATCCAATTACGTCAACAATTCCATTTTGAATAGCATCCCAAAGACCATTTTGATGAGAGATGTCTCGGACTGGAGGATTCATCTGAGAGAAAGCACCTAAAGCTTCATAACAATCGGGAGCCGCTAAAGACAAATGGTTCAAAGTAACTTCTACAGTGATTAAGTCCTTGTGATTAGCCAAGATGTCCATTTCGTCCTTTGATGAAATATGAAGAACATGAACGCGCCTATTAGCATCTCTTGCTAATTGAATTAAACGCTTCGTTGCTCTTACTGCAGATTCTACATCACGCCAATCCGGATGAGCTTCTACGGTCTCAGCCGAAACAGCTATTCCTTGTCTGGATAAGAGCCGATCTTCATCTTCAGCATGCACGGAAACACGCCTCGTGCCATTGGCCAGAACCATAGCAATAACTTCGTCATCCTTCGCAAGAAGAGTCCCCGTAGAGCTCCCCATAAATATTTTTACCCCTGCACAGCCCGGAAGACGCTCTAACTCAACAAGTTGGTGGGCATTTTCACTATTTCCTCCCATAAAAAAAGCAAAATCGCACCAGGCAGTTCGCCTTGCGATCTCCAATTTCTGAGATAGTGTATCCTCATCTAATGTTAATGGACTAGTGTTGGGCATCTCGAATATGGAAGTTACACCGCCCTTTATTGCTGACCGCGTTCCATGTTCGATATCTTCCTTATGCTCAAGACCGGGTTCTCTGAAATGAACCTGCGAATCTATCACTCCCGGAAGGACGTGGAGGTTTTTTGCATCTATAACGTTTGCTGCAGAGACACCACCTAGGTCACCTAACGTCACAATTTTCCCATTAGCTATACCAATATCAGCTTGAGATATTCCTCCCGGAGAAACAATACTTCCATTTTTGATTAACAGATCAACGCTTTTCGACACAACTGGCCCCCATCCGCTTACGATATTCAATACAAACCACAAAGATGAATTGAAGACAATAACTCGTTCCAACGCACACTAAATTTATCATAGCTTACGGACTGAGAGCGCATGACGATACTATGTGTCCATTGGAGTATTAGTAAGTTGCAGTGAAAAAAGAGAGCAACAAGAGAGTCTATTTTTTGTCTTAAGATACCCGTAGGAAAACAAGAGTAGACAAAAAGCTATTCTTTTCCTTTAGTAAAGTGCCTGGTCTGTGTTTAGCCCTGGCGCGCTTTAAAACGAGGGTTAGCCTTATTAATTACGTATACACGGCCTTTACGTCTAACAACTCGGCAATTTCTGTCTCGAGTTTTAAGCGTTTTTAAAGAATTTGCGACTTTCATAACTCTTCATCCAAACAATAAAAAAGCGTGAGGGAACATATTCTTACGTTGCTTTTTTGTCAATAAACCTCTTATAAAAATAAAAAGCTATTTCACTCCCAACAATTAAAAAAGTTATATGGTCGATAGGACACCCTGAAATGCCTTCAAATTCATTGAAAAGTCGGACCAAGGGTTACCTACTCGGTGTATTAGGTGTCCTAATACTTTCGCCAGACACACTTCTGATAAGATTAGTTGATACGAGCCCCTGGACTTTTCTAACATGGCGCGGTGGCTTAATGACGATCGGAATGATCTTAGTGTTGAGTTTCTCATATCGTAGTAAATTACTAGAAAAAATACATGCCATTGGATGGTTGGGGCTACTTATTGCCTTAATTTTCGCCATAAATACGACTTTTTTTCAACTTTCAGTTCAAACGACCAATGTTGCAAATACTTTAGTGATTATCGCTACCGCACCTTTATTTGCTGCAATATTATCAGTAATTTTTCTAAAAGAGCGTATTCCGGTTAGAACGTGGGTTACGATACTTATCTGCTTTCTCGCTGTTGGATTAGTGTTTGCTGGACGCCTAAATGGAGGGCACTTGTTCGGAAATTTCGCTGCCTTAATATCGGCGATAGGTCTAGGAACACATTTTGTTCTTGTCAGGCTCAAACGAGAGGTCGACATGACACCTGCCATTGGATTAGCAAGCCTACTTACATGCTTTATTGGCTTTAATATGTCGCCTGATTTATATCTTGAGCCGCAGCAATTAGGTTACTTAGCAATCTTAGGCCTTATTCTATTACCTATTTCCTTTATTTTGTTAACTCGCGCACCAATCTATATCTCCGCTCCAGAAGTAAGCCTCATTATTTTGCTCGAGACCATTCTTGCTCCAATTTGGGTATGGTTGGCTATTCAGGAGGAACCTCCATTAGCGACTCTCATCGGAGGCGGGGTTATTATTATTGCCCTAGCAATCCATGCGTTCCAAAGCAGAAACAACAGGTAAATTGAGGTGTTTTAAACAAGACCGACCACATTAATTTTTCGAAAAATAGGCATCGTTTTGCAAAATTTAGAAATAGTAGATGCACACCATCATCTTTGGAATTTGGACTGCAATTATTATCCTTGGCTAGTGGATAAGAAAGAAAAAGATTTTTTCTTAGGTGATTATTCAGCTCTCAAAAAGAATTACTTACCCAAAGATTATCGAACCGATGCAAAAAATTTCAATGTAATCGCGACAGTTCATGTTGAAGCCGAGTGGGATCGTTCAAATCAAGTCGGCGAGACAACTTGGTTAACTAAAATGAATACAAAATATAAAATACCAAATGCCATTGTGGGGCACATTTGGCTATCAGAGAAAAATTGCGAAGAAGTTCTCATTGAACATAATAAACATACTTTATTTAGAGGAGTGCGTTCAAAACCACTTACTTCCTTGCACCCTGATGATGAATTTCCAAAAGGCCCGGGGAGCATGCATGATGGAGCTTGGAAGAACGGCCTCTCAATATTACCTGAATATAATTTGTCATTTGATCTAAGGGTACCCTATTGGCATCTATATGAAGCGGCTCAAGTAATAAGTGAGTTGCCGCAGTTGTCTGTAGTCCTAAACCACACGGGCTTTCCCTGGGATAGAAGCCCAAAAGGTCTTTCTGCGTGGCGACATGCCATGAAAGTTATTTCTCAATGCCCAAATGTGTCTTTAAAACTCTCCGAATTAGGCCTAAAAGACGCGGAGTGGACAATTGATAGTAATCGGGACGTAATTCTTGATGCAATCGATATTTTTGGCGTGAACAGATGCATGTGGGCTTCTAATTTCCCCGTGGCTGGGCTGCGGGTATCCTACGAGAACCAGCTGTTAGGTATGCTGGAAATACTTAGTCACTTACCGAAGCCAGATATTGATCGAGTCTTTAAATTTAATGCAGCTCGTTTTTATAAAATTGATCTATAAAAAACAACGACGATAGGTCATTAAAAAATACGCTGAAAAAATTGACCGTTCACGAGTGCGAAGAACCGGAAAAAAATTGAACAATAAAAAAATATCGTGCTGCTTTTCCCAAAAATACAAGCACACAAAAAATCCAAAAAGGTACTTTTAAATATCCAGCAACGAGAGTTAACGGATCACCAATTATTGGCAACCAGGAAAATAGCAGCGACCAGACCCCATATTTTTTAAAATGGTCCTCTGCTTTAACAATTATTTTATTGTTCATAGGAAACCAAGATTTTTTGCTTAAACCCGAAAGAAAAGTTCCTACTGCCCAATTTATTATTGCGCCAGCAGTATTTCCAAAAGTGGCTATTAGCGCTAAAATCCAAATATTGGTATCCCCATTCAGCACAGTTGCTATTAATACAGCTTCCGATGTCGCAGGAATTAGAGTGGCAGAGAGGAGTGCAGAAAAGAAAACGGCGCTGGTTTCAAGGATAATATCCAAAATTATTCACCACCTACTCAAGACAAGTTTACAAGTGCTGAATATATGAAATTTAAAAACATACTCTTAGAGCGTCTCGACTGATTCCAACCATAACGTCTGTTTAATTTATTTTTTCTTCAAATTAGTCTCTACAGTGCGTATTATGCTACCGTAACTAAACATCAAATTTGCTAGGGATAACATCATGAACCCGGACCTAAAGCAATCAAGAATTGATTTAGCGTGTGCTTTAAGATGGGCAGCTCGCCTAAATTTGCATGAAGGCGTTGACAATCATTTTTCGTTAGCAGTGCCCGATGAAGATGGGGTCATGCGTGGCAATAGATTCCTCATCAATCCATATGGCTGGCATTGGTCTGAAGTTACCGCCTCTTCTCTAGTTTTATGTAACGACAAGGGAGAGGTATTAGAGGGAGATAATGAAGTAGAGGATACTGCTTTTTTTATCCATAGTAGAATACATATAGGAGCTCCGCATGCTATTTGTGTTTTACATACCCACATGCCATATGCCACGTCCATCACACTTCTCGAGGATGGGAAATTAGAGATGATGGAACAGAATGCGTTACTTTTCGATGGTAGG
This sequence comes from uncultured Alphaproteobacteria bacterium, assembly GCA_902589475.1. Taxonomy (GTDB): domain Bacteria; phylum Pseudomonadota; class Alphaproteobacteria; order Thalassobaculales; family Thalassobaculaceae. Next base: position 68,645 of record CACITD010000001.1, read on the forward strand.
GTTGCCTATGATGATGAGTATGAAGGCTTAGCACTTGCATCCGACGAAGGCGACCGGCTTGCAAGAAAGATTGGAAACAAATCCATACTTTTCATGGCAAGTCATGGTGTTGTTGTGGCAGGTCCCACAGTTGCCGATGCTTTTAATGACCTCTATTATCTCGAGCGAGCTTCAATGTTCCAGGTGCTCGCAAAGTCACAGGGCGGAAAACTTAGAACAATTTCAGACCGTGTGCGCCAAGAAACAAAGGCGCAATTTGTTGATGAGGCGCCAAAACTAGCCAGCAGACATTTCTCTGCTCTCAGAAGAGTACTAGACAATACAGAACCTGCTTATAGGCACTAGACAGCAGAAATGCTTAAGCAATTTCGATAAATTCCTGTTTTAGACCGTCTATTAAATTTTTCATATTACCTCCTCCGACAACTAGTTGGAAGAGATCGTCCGTAATTCCCATTCCGTTCCGAACTTCTTTGGGCACGTTTGCATATAAATCTGAGGCAGGATGTAAAATTTTTCTTAGTGGGCTTAATTCTTCACCAGAGTTATTCAATGATAATAGTTTTTGTTTGAAGGCTAATGCTCTTTCCAAGTCTCCCAGGAGTCTTAATGATAAAGCACTAGCATTTCTTTCCAGAGTACCCTTCACCAAATTAGCTTCTTCGCATTTCTCAAAAGTCGGCAAATAAACGTCTTTTACGTTCGAATTTAACTTTAGAAAACGGGCAAGCTCTGACATATTTGCGCACACAATTTCCATTCTACCATCAAACGTTTCGATAATATTTTTTATAAAGTCTTCCCCAACATCGTTCGCATGGCTTCCCAGCGTATTTTTTAAAAATTTAAGTTTTTCACTTAAGAATTCTCTGTCTTTTCCAACTGCCGCGTAACCAAATTCAGGTATGTTGAAACCAGCACTCAATGACTGACCATCACTTACCACGATATCAAAGTCAAATTTAAGAGGCTGTAGGAGATATGGGGTTGCTAACGTATTATCACATATAGAGATCACAGCTTTCTCTTTAGCTATGCAGGCAACAGCCTCTAAATCCGGCATTTGTAAATAAGGAGCCTTAATACTCTCTATCCAAATTAATCCTGTATCGTCCGAAAAAGCATTCAGAATTTTTTTAGGATTCGTTTCATCTATGTAACTAAATCTCAGGCCAGCTGTTCTACGTCGTACGTTTTCGAAGATATGATAGGCTGCACCACTCTTGTCTACATATGCCACGATATGGGAATTATGCTCAACCAACTCTAACACACTTGCGATTGCAGAACGGTAAGATGAAAACAAATGAGCGACTTCACCCTGCTCCAATTGAGCCAGCCTGTTATTTGCCTCCGTGAGATTATCTTTTTCTAGCACTGTACAAAAACTTTTTGATTAGGAAACATTCAGCGCAACATCGCTTCGATTAAGTGTGGTCCAGGACTGTCTATAGCTCTTGATAACTGGTCATTAAATTCATCAGCATCTGTCGCTCTTGTAGCTTGGATTCCCATCCCTTTGGCTAACGCACCCCATTCAATTTCTGGGCGGTCTAGTTCCATCATATCCAAAGCCTTCCTACCCGGGTTTTTAGCCCCAACATTGGCTAATTCACCCTTTAAAATCGCATATGAGCCATTATTAAAAATAATATTAACAATATCGCAACCCTCTCTCGCTTGCGTCCAAAGCGCCTGTAACGTGTACATTGCAGACCCGTCTCCCTCTGTGCAAATTACTTTTCTATCAGGACAAGCTATTGCCGCACCGGTAGCGTATGGCAAGCCCAGTCCTATAGATCCACCTGTTAAAGCAAGCCAGTCATGAGGATTTGCACCTTGCGTGAACGGCATAAAACCGCGCCCCGAGGACACCGATTCATCGGCGATGATTGCATTTTCAGGCATCAAATTACCCAATGCACAAGCAATAGATTCGGATGTTAATTTTCCTGACATCAATTCTGGTTTGCTGTATTCCTGTTTTGTTGGTTGATGATTATGAACATCCAATTCGTCCGCTAATGCTTCAACAGCGTAAACTAAGTCCATATCTATATCAGCCATCTGAAAAACCTTACAACTATCGGGAATAAGGACGCTTGGCTTATTTGGATATGCAAAAAACGCAACGGGTACCTTTGTACCTAAGAGTATTAAATTTTTAACCGTCTCTAATTGTTTTAAAGCTATGTCAATTGGATACTGTATTCTTTCTATAGCGACACGGCCTGCTCCTCTTTGCCAACGTCCATTAGAAGTCATACAAGACAAACGACATCCTGTCTTCGATTGGATCTTTCCCAAAAGATTTAAAGTATCTTCTCGAAGAGCTCGACCTGTCATATGAATTAAGGTTTCACCATCTTCACATAATGCTTTTGCGATACCGGTTATGGTCTCGTTAGATATTTTAGACTGCGGGGGAACATTCAATGGATTTGCTGCAGAATTGGCTTCATCCCATGCAGTGTTAGCTGGTAGAATTAATGTTGCTATTTGTCCAGGACCCGACCTCGCGGCCATTACTGCCTCTGCACCATCTCTGGCGATGTCTTTTGATGACTTTGATGTTTTAACCCAGGAAGATACTGGTTTTGCAATACCCTCTATATCAGCCGTTAAAGGAGCATCATACTCAACGTGATAAGTCGCATGGTCCCCCACAATATTCACTATCGGAGTGTGCGCTTTCTTTGCATTGTGCAGATTAGCAAGCCCATTGCCAAGTCCAGGCCCAAGGTGCAGAAGGGTAGAGCTAGGCCTGTCTGCCATTCTCCCATAACCGTCTGCCATCCCAGTAACAACCCCTTCAAAAAGACCTAGAACACAACGCATTCCTTCAACATGGTCTAAAGCCGCCACAAAGTGCATTTCTGAAGTTCCAGGGTTCGTGAAACAAACATCTACACCAGACTTAACCAAGGTTTTAACAAGTGATTCTGCACCATTCATCGGATTTTCCCAACTTGAAAGCAAATAAGACAGCATGAGAGTTATCAAGACATTGCCGAAGCTTCAATATTAAACGCAAAATAATTTCTTACGGGAATACCAATTTTTCTATAGACAACCTAAGTCTCGAAATACCATGAAATTTTAAATACATTGAAAAAATCAACCTGCTATACTTTCACAGCCAGTGCCCCGTTTGGAAAACTCTTGTGGAAATAAGCCAAGTATTCTTTTGGATAATACGTATAAAATCGGTATAAGTTGCTGGGTGTATTTTTTTCAACTGCAGTTTTTAGAAAGAGCTTAAATGCCCCAAAAGAGTAAGGGCGACGCCCAAAAACTGATTGACCGAATTCTAGATTTTCCATATCGAAAGTTATTTGGTGTGCGCGGTCAAATTACAATTGGTACGATTGTGGTTTTTGTTTTTATAATAAAATTTTTTTCTGGAATAGATACCGTTATGCTCGATGCAAAAACATGCAAGGTTTCCATTTGGGACACGCCATATTTGCTCTTTCATAAAGAAAGGATTTTAAAAAATACTGCCTCAAACCTGCGAGAGAAGTTTCTTGAAAACCAACGTATCGCAAGGCATATAGATGATGGCATTAATCCGTTTGCGTCCACCACCGACGGTAATATAAAGCGCGCGAGGAAAATAAATCCAAATAAATTTGTTTGGAAGACAATGGTGCAACGCGTGCGAAAAGAAAACCTCTCTATCATTCGTTGTCTTGGGAAACTAAAAAACTATAAGTTTTAAATTATCTATAGCTTTATCTACCTGAAAAGATTCTCACTTTTCTTGTCTTCATACAATTGAGCAACAAATTCTGCATATCCATTAAAAAGTTGTGTTGGGATTGTTTGACCTGAAAGTGTGCGTTCTCGAGCCTGGCTCCATCTAGGATGGTCCACCTTTGGGTTTACATTTGCCCAAAAGCCATATTCTTTAGGTTGAAGTTTTTCCCAAAACGAAACTGGTCTTTTATCAGTAAATGTTATGCGCACAACTGATTTAATCGATTTAAAGCCATATTTCCATGGAACAACCAATCTAACCGGAGCACCCATTTGCTTTGGTAGTTTTTTACCGTACACCCCTGTAGCCATAAAAGCCAATTCGTTGCCAGCCTCGTCTAACGTTAACCCTTCAGTATACGGCCATGGATACCAATGTTGCCTCAACCCGGGCATTGCGTCCTTATCCATTATTGTTTCTAAAACGATATACTTGGCATTAGATAACGGTTTCACTAATGAAATTAAGCTTGCTAAGGGAAAACCAATCCAGGGAACTATCATAGACCATGCCTCTACACACCGATGCCGATATACCCGCTCCTCTATCGGTAGTTGGCTCAGTAAATCGTCCCAATCTAATTTTTTAGGATTATCAACCAATCCATCTATGGTTATAGACCAAGGACTCGTTTTAAGGGCTTGAGCTGCTTTATAGATACTTTTATGTGATCCAAATTCATAAAAATTGTTATAGGTTGTGGCATCGAATTCGTCGGTCAACGTTCTGCTAAATTTGTAACGCTCATTGCGTGTCGCCTGATATTTTTGATCTGTGTTTTGGGAGGCTAAAGCTGCAGGGACCATTGCCGTAGCTGCAAAAAGCCCTGTGGTTCCGCCAATGCACTTAATCAAATCACGCCGGTTACGAAAAAATGCTTCTTCCGTAATGCGCTGTTCAGGAATTTCCCAGCCTTTTTTTTCCTTAAATAACATTTTAAAATCATCCTTTAAGAAAGAATTACTTTTGTTCTATTTATCTGAATACCTTGGATTAATCACCGAGACAGACACTTACATAGTGTTTTACTGTTACATTGCTAGTCATCAAATTAAGTCTACAAGATTTTATAAGAATAAAGGCAATGCTGATGTCTCTTTATCCGTTTGTACAACAAATATTGTTTCGCTGCGGGTCACGCCAGGGAAACTTTTAATTTTATTTGATATCAACTCTTCCAAAGCCGAGTTGTTAGTGGCCCTTACCTTCAGTAGATAAGACCAGTCTCCAGTTACATTATGGCATTCCAATACTTCTGGCATTCTTTTCACAGCAGCACTAAAAGTCTCGTTGGATTTATTCCAATCTATCAAAACTGAAATAAATGCAAGTACATTTAAACCAGCTTTCGATGCATCAATGTTAGCAACTAGATTCTTAATTGTCCCGTTGTTGCGCATACGACTTATACGATCATTAACTGTAGAAGTTGGCCGGCCGATAAGGTTAGCAATGTAAGATTGGCTAACCAACGCATCGCCTTGAAGAACCGTCAAAATTTTTCTATCGATATCATCCAACATTATAAAATTACACTCGATGGAAAACTGTCCAAATAGTCATTTAGACCATTTCAAAAAGGGCACCACAAAAGCTATAAAAAATTTTGATTGGAAGTTAATGTTTAAACCTTTGTTAACTGTTTTGCGTTACTGCCATCTTCTCTAGCGATGCGCTCACATCACCTATTATTCCACAGGAAAGTCGGATATTGTCTCCCGGTTTAACTTTATAGAGCCCGGTGCACGTTCCAGTCGAAACAACAGAACCAGCTTTAAGCCCCCCTCTTCTTCTTTGCTGATTAGCTAACCACACCATCACATTTACAGGATCTCCCAAAGCTTTTTCACCAGAACCTGAAGCGACTTTCTTTTCGTTCACGTATAGTTCTGCGGGGTTATCCTTTAGGGAACTAGATTTCGGCAGCGTAGCTATTTCGCCAATACATAGAGCTATGTTTGCTCCGCAATCAGCAGTTACATTGTACCTACCGCTATTTGCAATACCCGAGCGAAAACGCGATCCCACAAGTTCAAGCGCCGCTGCAGCGCCATCTATCGCAGAAATGACTTCACTACGACTATATGCCTGATCACGGCTCGGTAACTCACTTCCCAACCGCAGCCCAAATTCGCCTTCGACCCAAACATCATGCGTATCGAATATTGGAATTTGATCGCCATTTTGAAAACTGTACTTTCCTGGCACCCGACATGATCCGGGTTCGTCTGTGCCCAGCTTTTTCTGAGCCTCTTCAGAAGTAGAGCCAACTTTCCAAAATACAGACCCGTTTCCTAGGCCTTCTAATACCTTTTCTTGAATCTGATAAGCAGTCTCCAAATTCTCTATTTGCTCATGTTCTTCATTATCTACCATTAACCCCGTTAGGCGAGCTTTTATTAGCTTCTTAATAAGTGGTTCAAATTTTTCTAACAATTTTTTTTCCTTTTGACTTAACCAAGAATTTCGGCACATTCAAAGCATCTTTATCTTAAACTTGCTTCGTCCTCTTTAATCATATCTGCAGCCTTTTCCGCGATCATGATCGTTGGCGCATTCGTATTCCCTGACGTCAACGTCGGCATAATCGACGCATCTACAACACGGAGTGATTGCATTCCTATTATACGAAGCCTATCGTCTACTACGGCTTTGGGGTCGCTACCCATTTTACAGGTTCCTACAGGATGATAAACGGTGTTACCTCGCTCTCTGGCGAAATCAAGTAACTCATCATCACTTTGGATCTCTTCGTTAGGATTGAGTTCTTTTGCAACAAAGTCCTTAAGGGCTGGTGCGGAAGCAATCCGTTTGGCAATCTTCATCCCTTCGATTAATGTTCTTCTATCATTTTCTTCCGCAAGAAAGTTCCCCTTTATCGCGGGTTGCTCGACTGGGTTTGAAGACTTGATATGTATCGACCCTCTAGATTCTGGCCTCAATTGGCAAGGCGAAATTGTCATGCCGGGATGTTTATCTAGAATTCGCTTTTTCACATCCTTAAAACTTGCATGAGCTATATGATATTGAACATCGGGAGTTGCAATCTCGGGACGAGTGCGAACAAAACCCGCAAGTATTCCGGCCGGATACGTCATTATTCCTCGCCGCGTGAATGCATAACGCAAAGCCTCCCTTATCAACGATACCCCCCGAGTTTGCTCATTCAGCGTTATTTTCTTTTTTATTTCCCAGGTTTGACGCACCATGTAATGATCTTGATAATTTTCTCCAACACCAGGTAGAGGGTGAACCACCTCAATACCATATTGTCTGATTATATTTGGATTTCCAATACCTGATAGTTCAAGAATTTGGGGAGACTGCACTGCTCCAGCGCACAGCACCACACCTTTTGCTGCCGTCACGGTTCTTGTCTTACCATTCTGTTCAAACTTTACGCCTGTTGCCCGACCCCCGTCTGTCAATATTCCCAAAGTATGAGCATTTATTTCTAAACTCAGGTTAGGTCTTTTTAACGCTGGCTCGAGAAAAGCTTTGGCGGTAGACCAGCGTCTACCATTTTTTTGAGTAACCTGAAAATAACCAAAACCTTCTTGATCGCCGCTGTTATAGTCAGCGTTTTTAGGATACCCGCACTGTTCTGCAGCATCTAAAACGACATCTAAAAGCTCCGCTTTTTCTCTCCCTTCAGCAGTGACGAGTTCGCCGTTTTTTCCTCTCCACGCCTCATCAGAGCTCTCATAATTTTCTGATTTTGAAAAATACGGAAGAACTGATTCATAAGACCAGCCACGATTGCCTAACTGCGACCACGTATCATAATCGAGTGGCTGCCCCCGAACATATACCATCCCATTAATTGAGCTCGACCCGCCCAAAACACGTCCCCTCGGGATTGGTATCCTCCTATTTTTGGAATTAGGTTCTGGTTCGGTTTCGAACCTCCAATTCAATCCCGGCATGTCCAAAGTTTTTACAAAACCGACAGGGATATGTATCCAAGGGTTTGAGTCCTTGCCACCAGCTTCTAATAGAAGAACTGTCCTGGAAACATCTTCAGTCAGACGGTTAGCTAATGTACACCCGGCCGATCCAGCGCCAACGATGATATAGTCAAAGGCTTTGTTGAAATCTTCCATGTCTATTTCTACTCATCTTCAAAAGTTGTATTTTAGTAAAAAATGCAGTTTTTCAGTCTACAGAGAGCTCAGGTCTGGCTGATAACCCAAAGTGTCCCTCCAGTGCTAGTCCTATAGATAAAGCCTCTTTATCCCTTCCCAGAGGACACATTACTTGAAGGCCCACGGGCAATGCCGACCCAAATTGGTGAACCGGCGTTGTTATCGCACAAAGACGAAATATATTTCCTGGTTGAGTATTTCTTGAGGCTTGTAGTGATTTTTGCGCTGCTTTTGGGTTTGTTAGATCCCCGACAGGCATTGGTAAAAAAGGGCATGTCGGCGAAACCCATCCATCCAAGCCTTCAAAAGCATCCTCAGCTAGAGCTGCGAGTTGATGGTGCCGTATAACTGCAGCAGCATGTTCCATTCCAGAGATTGAAAGACCTTTTTCTGCTCTAGCACCAGTGGTAGGGTCCATCTCTGGTAACGCCGCACGAAATCCTTTTTCTCCAATTGCAGCCAAAAATTCTGGCGGTGCAATGGCGGGGAAAATCCAGTCTCGCTCGTTAGGGTCGGGTATATCTACATCAACTATTTCTACTCCAGCTTCGACCAGCGAAGCTAGGGCAGCTTCGACACAGGACAGAACATCTGCGTCTATGTCTTCAAAAAAGAATGAAGTTGGTTTTCCCAGCCGCAAACCCGTTAATGGCGTTGCCAAAGGAATATCAGATCCTGTCATTATGGCATGCAGAATAGCTGCATCTGCGGCATTACTGGTTAATGGGCCGAGTGTATCAAGCGTAGGCGAAAGCGGGAAAACCCCATCTGTGGGCAAGAGACCCACGGATGTTTTGTGTCCAAATATCCCATTGAGACATGCTGGTATTCTAACCGAACCGCCTGTATCAGAGCCCATAGCAAATGCGCACATACCAGCCGCAGTAGCCACACCTGAACCGCTAGAAGATCCACCTGGAATCCGATGTGTTGATAGGTCCCATGGATTCCAGGGGGTACCTCTTGCTTCATTAACGCCAGTGGCGCCAAGCGCATATTCAACCGTTTTGGTTTTACCCAAGATGATACAGCCAGATTGTTTTAACGCTGTAACATATCGTCCCTCCGGACCTGTTATCACCGATGCATCATAAAGAGAGCCATTAGTCGTTGGCATATTTTCCACCGCGTAGATATCTTTAATGGCGATCGGAACTCCCATCAACGGGCCTAAATCAATTCCTGAAGCCAATAACTTGTCTATCGCCTCTGCGGCTTCTTCCGCCTGCTCGTAAGCTACAAACTGGTATGCGTTCAGTTTTGGTTCTAAAGCCTCTATTCGATCTAGATATGCTCTAACAGCTTTCTTTGCTGAAGTTTTACCAGCTCGCAGAGCCTCTGCAAAAACGGCAATTCCACCACTGCCTAGTGGGTCATCTGGCAAAATAGTCATGGTATTCTCTCGTCTTATTAAAAGATTGGTAGTGCAAACTTCTTAAAATACGTTATCAGTATAGTAAAACAATAAAAATGAATTGTAACCTTTAGATGAGAGTTAACATGTTATTAAAAATCACCAAAAAACATATTTGCAAAAGGTTCGCTTATGATTAGTTATAATGCGGCATTGGTTTACTCCGTTGTACTCGCAGCAGCGGCAGACGGACGCGTAGAAGAAGACGAATTAAAAACCATAAAATCAATGACTTTGGGGTTACCTATATTTGTAGGGTTTGACGACGCTAAGTTTTTTGAAACAGCCGCCGCTTGCACAGACCTTTTAACAGAAGAAGATGGCTTAGATGCAGCTATTGAGATAATCCGCCAATCGCTTCCAACAAAATTATGCCCTACTGCATATGCCCTTGCTTGTGATGTTGTAGCTGTGAATGGTATTGCAACCCAGGAAGAGCTACGCTTCTTAGAAATGCTAAGACACGAACTTGCTGTGGATAGGCTCACAGCCGCTGCTATAGAACGGGGCTCTGCAGCTAGATATGCACGATACAGAGATGATGATGGACCCGAATAAAAGTAAAGAGGTTGCAGGACTAACAGTTGGTTTGATTGGCCTGGGCCTCATGGGAACGCCGATGGCGCATAAATTAAGCCAATCAGGAGCGATGCTAAGAGTTTGGAATAGGAATCAGTCGAAGTCCTCTCAACTTGCAACAGAGTTGGACAATGTATATGTCTGCAAAACACCATGCGATATTTCCGAAGGGGCTGATGTTACAATATTAATGTTAACAGATGCTGAAGCTGTGGATGAGGTTGTCTTCGGAGCCGAGGGTAACTCAGAAGGGTTGGCTAATAATCTAAAGCCTGGTTCGCTGTTAATTGACATGGGGACAACATCAGTTCTGAAGACTCGCGCCTTTGCTACCAAATTAGAAATGAGTGGCTCTGAATGGGTCGACGCTCCAGTTTCAGGAGGCACTACAGCAGCGGAATCCGGTACTCTAACTATTATGGTTGGAGGCAGCAATCAAGCATTCAAAAAAGCCCTGCCATGGCTGCAAATATTAGGAGAGCGAATAACACACGTTGGCGATACTGGAGCTGGCCAAATTGCTAAATCTGCAAATCAGATGATAGTCGGTCTTACAATAGGTGCAGTGGCAGAAGCGTTTACATTAGCTGACGCGAATGGGGTTGAACCCGCAAAGATCCGCGAGGCTTTGTTTGGTGGTTTTGCTCATAGTCGAATATTGGAGCTACATGGTGAAAGAATGATAAAGGAAGATTTTCAGGCAAGGGCAAAATGCAGTATTCAAAGAAAGGATATAAAAGAGGCTATCGAGCTTGCCAGTGCATCTAATTGTAATCTGCCAAGCTTAGAGACAAATCTAAAACTATGGGACTACATGATAGAAGAGAATATGGGTGATTTAGATCACAGTGCCCTTCTTCTTGCAATTTCAGGACAAAAAAAAGAAGCCCCTTAAACAGATGAAGGGGCTTCTGATATTGCGCTAGAACCTTTAATTAAAAGTCCATACCACCCATACCGCCAGGCGCACCTGCAGGCATTGCTGGTTTTGGTTCCGGCTTCTCAGCTACCATTGCCTCTGTGGTAACCAAAAGTCCCGCGACAGAAGCTGCGTTTTGAAGTGCGGTACGAACAACCTTCGTCGGGTCTATGATACCTGCTTTTACCAAATCCCTAAATTTTCCTTCTTGGGCATCATAACCCCAGTTTGTATCGCGAGACTCTAGTAGTTTGCCCACAATAACAGATCCATCCTCTCCCGCATTTTCGGCGATCTGCCGTGCTGGAGCCTGAATTGCTTTTTTAACGATGTTGATACCAACCAACTGATCGTCATTTGCGGCTTGAAGCTTAGAAAGACCCTGACCGGCATAAATGAGCGCTGCTCCGCCTCCGGGAATGATTCCCTCTTCCACGGCAGCACGGGTTGCGTGCATCGCGTCATCAACACGGTCTTTTCTCTCTTTAACCTCAACTTCTGTTGAACCTCCGACCCTTATAACTGCCACACCCCCTGCTAGTTTCGCTAGGCGTTCCTGCAACTTCTCTCGGTCATAATCCGAAGTAGTTTCTTCGACTTGAGCCCGAATTTGGTTGCAACGGCCCTCAATGTCTTTCTTTTTACCAGCACCATCAACGATTGTTGTCTCTTCTTTGGTGATGTTTACCCTTTTGGCGGTTCCCATCATATCTAGAGTGACAGTTTCTAAGTCGATGCCTAAGTCTTCTGAGATTACTGTTCCACCAGTGAGGATAGCTATGTCTTCCAACATTGCTTTTCTACGATCGCCGAAACCGGGTGCTTTAACAGCAGCCACTTTTAATCCACCGCGCAATTTGTTAACAACTAGTGTTGCTAGCGCCTCACCTTCTATATCTTCAGCGATTATGAGGAGTGGTTTTCCGCTCTGAACCACTGCTTCGAGTACCGGCAGCATCGACTGCAGTGTAGTAAGTTTCTTCTCATGCAAAAGGATGTAAGGTGATTCCAAATCGCTGATCATCTTCTCGGAATTTGTAACAAAGTATGGCGATAAGTAACCTCGGTCAAACTGCATGCCCTCGACGACATCAAGCTCTGTGTCTAGCGATTTCGCCTCTTCAACGGTGATAACACCCTCGTTGCCAACTCGATCCATAGCTTTTGCAATCATTTGGCCTATTTCGTCTTCACCGTTAGCCGAAATCGTACCAACCTGTGAAACCTCTGCCGAAGTCTTTATCTTTTTCGACTTCTTTTCTAGGGCACCTACGACTGATGTGACAGCCATGTCAATACCTCGCTTCAAATCCATTGGATTCATGCCAGCAGCTACTGCCTTTGCGCCTTCCTTTACGATTGATTGAGCCAACACCGTAGCAGTGGTAGTTCCATCACCCGCATTATCGTTTGCCTTTGATGCCACTTCTCTTACCATTTGGGCACCCATGTTTTCGAACTTCTCGTTAAGCTCAATTTCTTTTGCCACTGTGACGCCATCTTTTGTAATTCTCGGCGCCCCGAATGATTTATCGAGGACAACGTTCCGACCTTTTGGGCCAAGTGTTGCTTTAACTGCGTTCGCCAGAACGTCAACGCCGTCGAGCATTTTTTGGCGCGCATCTGCCCCAAATTTAACTTCTTTTGCAGCCATTTGTCTGCCTTTCTCCTAATGAATGTAACTGAATATTTTAAACCAATCGTTAACCGATAACGCCCATTATGTCTGACTCTTTCATTATCAGAAGGTCGTCGCCATCGATTTTAACTTCTGTACCCGACCATTTTCCAAAGAGCACGGTATCACCCTTCTTTACGTCTAAAGGCGTAATTCTGCCGTGATCGTCTCTCGCGCCCGGGCCAACCGATATTACCTTACCCTCCATTGGCTTTTCTTTTGCTGTATCTGGTATTATGATACCGCCTGCTGTTTTAGACTCGCTGTCTAAACGTTTAACAACAACGCGGTCATGCAATGGCCTAAATCCCATTCCATATCTCCATCTAATGACTAAGTTTCCGTTAAAAACATTTTTTTATCGTTGGCAGTCTTGTGCCGCGACTGCCAGCATGTAGTGTCTGACAATCGAACTGTCAAGGATACGAGCAAAAAAACTTTAAATTTCTAAATCGAACGAGCTAATTCTGACGCGTTTGGGCAGATCCAAATCAGTCAGGCGCTAGCGTAACTTTTAAGCCATCTAAATCAGGTGTGATTGTAATCTGACAAGATAATCTAGAATTTTCCTGAACATCAAAAGCGAGATCTAGCATGTCCATCTCTTCCTCACTTTTTTCCGGTACTTTATCCTTCCAATCCTCGTCTACATACACATGGCAAGTCGCGCATGCACAGGCGCCTCCGCACTCCGCCTTTATTTGCATTCCCTCATCACGAATAGCTTCCATAAGTTGCCACCCGTCCACCCCTTCGATTTGGTGTTCATTACCATCGTGGTCTGTAACATAAAGTTTCATTATACCCCCAATTTTTCTTGTAAGTCAGAACTAGAAGTCGTGTATTGAAATCTTAGCCTACGTTCCGGATAAACGTACTTAAAGGCTTGCTGCGCCATGAGCGCGGCTTCGTGAAAACCCGACAATATCAATTTTAACTTACCCGGATAATGGTTAATATCACCTACGGCAAATATCCCCTCTACATCAGTCTCGAATTTTTCTGTGTCTACAGGGATTAGGTTTCGATCTAGGTTTATTCCAAAATTAGCCACCGGACCCAATTTCATTGTAAGGCCATAGAAAGCCAAAAGCGTATCGCAGTTTATATCGTATTCACCTCTTTCACCTTTAACTCTTAGCAACTCAATATTGCCAGAAGATCCCTTGATTTCCCTCAATTGCGCGATTTCGAGTACCATCTTATTTTCGGAAACCAAATTTCGCATTTTTTTTATCGTATCGGGTGCCGCCCGAAAATCATCTCGCCTATGAACCAACGTTAAACTTTTAGCAATCGGCTGTAGGCTCAAAGTCCAGTCAAGAGCGGAGTCACCACCGCCAGCGATCACCAAATTTTTGTTGCGAAAAGTTTCCATCTTCTTAACAGAATAAAAAACGGAACTCCCCTCATATTCCTCGATGTCTTTGAGTGGCGGCTTCTTCGGCACAAAACTTCCACCCCCGGCAGCAATTACGATCACAGGTGCTTCAAGCGACACATTGCTGTCGGTTGTCACAATCCAATTTCCATTTTCACTTTTAACGATAGACTCTGCCATCTGGCCTAAGTGAAATATCGGTTCGAATGGCTTTATCTGTTCCAGAAGTTTGTCGGTCAGTTCTTGTCCAGTACATACGGGTATCGCTGGAATGTCATAAATAGGCTTTTCTGGATAAAGTTCTGCACATTGTCCGCCTGGTACGTCGAGGATGTCTATCAAATGACACTTCATGTCGAGTAGGCCAAGTTCGAAGACTGCAAATAATCCTACTGGACCCGCACCTATTATTATCACATCAGTTTGTTTAATACTGCCGTTCATATTTTTTCACGTTTTTTGTTAAATCTATCGACTTTTTGATAGTTGACCATACGATGCGATTGCATACCGTTAAAACGGTTATCAATCAATTCAAAAACAATAAAATAGTTTAGCTGATATCAATGCCAAGCCCTAACTCGCTCAAAATCAATATTATCAGTGCCGAAAATTTCTAATACCGGTCATAACCATCGCAATTTCTTTTTCATTAGCAGCATTTATGACTTCTTGATCTTTTATCGAACCACCTGGTTGTATTACTGCCGTCGCGCCCGCTTCAATCGCACTCAACAAGCCATCTGCGAATGGAAAAAATGCATCTGATGCAACTACAGAGCCGATTGATATAGATTTTTCAAGACCTAAGGCTCTGGAAGCATCTTTTGCCTTACTTGCTGCGATGCGAGAAGCGTCAACCCTGCTCATTTGCCCAGCGCCAATACCTACAGAAGCTCCATCTTTCACGTAAACAATGGCGTTAGATTTAACGTGCTTTGCAATACGATATGCTATGAGAAGGTCTTTAAGTTCTCTGTCATTCGGGTGCCTCTCTGTAACAATTTGCAGATTTTCTTCCTCGACCTTTCCGGTATCGCCATCTTGCAATAAAAATCCACCGGCTATCCTTTTGATGGAATTTTCCATCATTCTTGGATTAGGGAGCCCTCCCGTTTCAAGTACCCTTAAATTCTTCTTTTCCATTAAAACTTTTTTAGCTTCCTCCGTAACGTAGGGCGCTATGATTACTTCTGTGAATATTTCCAGTATTTCGGTCGCCAATTCCCCGGTAAGTTCTGCATTAAGAGCGACGATTCCGCCAAACGCGCTTGTTTGATCACATTGTACTGCTTTTTGATAAGCCTCCATTAAATTAGTTCCAATTGCAACACCGCAGGGATTGGCGTGTTTAATAATGGCAACAGCTGGTTCTTCAAACTCAGCGACTAACTCAAAAGCAGCGTCTGTATCATTTAAGTTATTATAACTGAGTTCTTTGCCCTGAAGTTGTGTAGCAGTGCCCACTCCTTTTCGGTCACTAGATGTTTTATAGAGGGACGCCGACTGATGCGGGTTTTCACCATATCGTAGCGTCTTCGGGTTTAAACCTGTAACCGTAAAATACTTTGGATTTTTAATATTTACTTCGTTGCAAAACCAATTAGCAATTTCACTATCGTACGCAGCTGTGCGAGAGAACGCTTCTGCTGCTAATTTTTTTCTAAATTCCAGAGAGGTTGAACCTTCATGTTTCTCAATCTCGACCAGTAAAGCGTCATAATCAACGGGATCAATGATTACTGTTAAAGATCCGTAGTTTTTAGCCGCGGCTCTTATCATTGCTGGCCCACCAATATCTATATTTTCAATACAAACATCAAAATTTGACCCCGTTTTAACCGTTTGTTCGAAGGGATAAAGGTTACACACCAAAAGATCGATAGGGAGTATATCGTTGTCCTTCATAGCGGTTTGGTGATCCTCATCGCCTCGCTTTCCCAAAAGACCGCCATGAATTTTCGGATGAAGCGTTTTTACCCTTCCCCCCATTATTTCTGGAAACCCTGTTATTTCTGCAACGTCAGTAGAAGATATCCCGGAGGACTTAAGGGCACGGGCTGTGCCTCCAGTTGAAATTATTTCAACATCATATCTGCAAAGTTTTTCCGCTAGTGACACCAAGTCTGTTTTGTCTGATGCGGAAAGAAGTGCTCTTTTAATAGAGATCAGGTCGCTCATTTGTCTACACCATCTTTGGTCAATTAATTTGATTAAATATCTTGTTTGCGGGTTTAGAATTTATCCATTAATCAGCCGAATTATTCTCTTTTTCTTTGTTTATTTTACTCTCGCGAACAGCAATATATGCCGTACTTCCAAAAATTAAAACCGAACCGAGCCAAGTAAAAATATCTGGAATCTCACTAAAGAAGCAATATCCAAATAACGCAGCCCATATCATTCTTGTAAATTCTACCGGCATAACAACGGATGTCTCTCCTAATTTCAATGATTCATTCATCAACGTTTGAGCTATGGTTCCAAACGTCGCAATTATTAACATTAAAATTAGCTGATAGACCGTAGGCGATTGCCATACTGGTATTGCTGCTATCAAAACCATAGGGGATAGAAAAATTGACGCATAAATTGCGATTGTAAGACTCGAGTCAGTGCGTGTTAGAACCTTAATGACCATCAAAGCAAGAGACCAAATAATAGCTTGAGACAGTATCAAAATCGGTCCTAGCCCAAAATCGATTAACCCGGGACGGATAATCACCAAAGTACCAAAAAAACCAATTAGCAGAGCAGTTATCCTGCGTATTTTGATAATTTCGCGCAGTAACAATACAGCGAATAGTGTTGCAAATAATGGAACGGCGAAGCTTAGCGCGGTTACTTGCGCTAGAGGGGTGATGCTTAGGCCATAGAAAAAACAGAGCATGGCGCCGGCATTCAAAAGGCCACGAAGTGCATGTAATTTAATCTTGCTGGTTCTTAATATTGCAAATCGATTTTTGAAAATGATCGGCGATAGCACAATAAGTCCCAGTGAAGCTCTAAAAAATGCTATCTGGAACGGATGTAAATCTTTTGATAGATCTCTCACTAATGCATGCATAGCAACAAATAACACCGATGCTAGCGCCATAAAAATAATTGCCCTGCTTGTCAAAGGTAATTCGCTGAAACGTGTCTGAAGCTTTTTAAATAGATTCAAAGTATTTCTTAGCAGTTCAAAAGGAGAAAATTTATAATCAATTTCTACTGATTATTAGAGTTTCATCCAATTTGGTTGAATAGGTATAATAGAACTCTCATTAGCAGTAAAAGTTTCTTCGCGAGCGTTACTATCTTTTACGGAGGCTATTTTTAACAATGCCATCGCTAAATCACCTGCCACAGACCTTATCTCTCCCACATTCTTTTCATCGAAAGTTATGGGCGTTCCTGGCGAAATCGCAGGCCCCACAATTTTGCATGGCAAAAGCCTTTTTTTAATCAAACCTCGATATTTTGTCCGCGCAGTCAATTCTTGCCCCATATAACATCCTTTGTCCCAGCTAATACCATTCAACTCATCAAAGCCTGCTTCCAACAAGATTGTTTTATTCTGCTCCAAATCATAAGTTGCGTCGGGTATCCCAAGACCTATTCTCATTCTTTGATAAGATTCCAAAGAGCCAGGTTTGAGAGATGGTTCGGACACCACTGAGCCCGACGGTAGAATAATTCGCACGCCCATTAGTTCAAGTCGTGGATCTACCATTACATGCCCACCACGGTATGAGCGTGTGGCACCAGGCCTTTTAGGCAAATCCAAAAGCTCTAGAATTTTTTCCCCAAAGCCAACAAAAATTTTATGATCGTCACTTGCGTCACGCAAATTAACTTCAGACCTGAGTTTATAGATTTTCAGTTTCATTAAAATTTCTTTAAGGTGCCTCCACTCACAATCCAGAAGCAATTTGTTCTCATCGCCTTGCACAATAAAAAAATCATATAAAAATTTACCTTGGGGTGTGAGTAATGCTGCGTAGATACTATTTTCGGCAGATACCGACTCGACATCATTCGAGACGAGCCCCTGCAACAACTTCATGCTATCGAGCCCACTTATCTCTAAAACAGATCTAGTACCTAGTTCGACACAATAATTTTCAGAATACATCTCGCTTGGTTCCAGTTGTTTTAAACATTGTTAAAATGAGGTTATACCTTAACCTATTTGCAAGTATATCTATCATTCATAGCAGATGGTAAAGAAAACTTGTTTTTAATTCTAAAAGATTAGATAAAGCTAAACTCACAAACTAGATGCTTTGGCTTTTTATCTATGTGCACACTTATTATTCGATGGCACCCAGGAGACGACTGGCCCCTGATCATAGGGAGCAATCGAGATGAGATGAAAACCCGACAATCGAAACCACCGGGTAGGCACTGGCCTGACCGGCCTGAAATAATTGCTGGGATAGATGAAACAGCAGGCGGCAGCTGGCTCGGAGTTAATGACTTTGGGGTTGTTGCTGCAATTTTGAATCGCTCCAATTCGCTAGGGCCAAAAGAAGGAAAACGTTCCAGAGGAGAGTTGGTCCTTGAGGCACTCGATCACGCTGACGCAAGTGATGCAGCCGAAGCCATAACTAGTATAAACGAAAAAGCATATAGATCGTTTAACATGATCTTGGCTGACAATAGAGATGCTTTCTGGCTAAAACACACAGAGACAGCTCGAGTTACCGTAAATAGTATTCCCGAAGGAATTTCAATGATAACAGCAGATGATCTAAACGATATTAAATCGCCCAGGATTGCTAAATATCTTGAAAGAATACGAAAAGCTAGCGTTCCGAATCCTGGAACCAATGACTGGGATGCTTGGCAAAAAGTTTTAGCAGATCAGAGTGAACACATCGATGGCAATCCTTTGACATCAATTAATATAAAAACAGATTATGGTTTTGGCACGGTGTCTTCTTCTCTATTAGCAGTTCCAAACTCACAAGAGAGGAAGGTTCAATGGAAATTCTGCCCTGGCACACCAGACACAACTCCTTTTGACTTCGTTGAAATATAAGCACTTAGTGCGCCTCCAAAAAAAAGAGTCCCATCCATGACCAAAACAAAAATAAGCGTGAATGTGGTCAAGCCGACGTTATTTGATATGATGTCAACTCTGCTTGCAACAACCGAGCTTTCAAAAATTAGGGATTAGCAAATGGCTAATAGGAAAAAATTATACGAGGGAAAGGCCAAAATTCTTTACAAAGGCCCGAGGCCAGGAACACTCGTTCAATATTTTAAAGACGATGCAACAGCTTTCAACAACGAAAAACGTGGAGTTATAACAGGCAAAGGGGTTTTAAATAACACTATTAGTGAATACATGATGACACGTTTGACAGAAATTGGTATCACGACTCACTTTATCGAGCGATTAAATATGCGTGAACAGCTCATAAAGGAAGTTGAAATAATTCCTATTGAGGTGGTCGTTCGGAATATCGCCGCTGGTCAAATATGTAAACGGCTGGGTCTTGACGAAGGTCAACCTCTACCCAGGTCGCTGGTAGAATATTACTATAAAGCTGACGAATTAGGAGATCCCCTTATATCCGATGAACATGTAACGGCATTTGGCTGGGCCAGCCATCAGGAGTTAGAAGAGATTGTTGCGGTGACATTGAGGGTTAATGATTTTTTATCAGGTATATTTTTGGGTATCGGTGTTCGATTAATTGATTTTAAACTCGAATTTGGACGTCTCTTTACCGACGATAACGTTCAAATTGTACTTGCTGATGAAATTAGTCCAGACAACTGCCGGCTGTGGGACATCAAGACCAACGAAAAACTTGACAAAGATCGTTTTAGAAGGGATTTGGGAGGAGAGCGGGAAGCTTATCAGGATATAGCAAGGCGGCTCGGTGTGCTTCCAGAGATGGGAAACTAAGTATCTTTAAGTGAACGCTAACCGAATTGATTTCGAATAGGACCATAGCATTATGAAAGTTCAGATCCATATTTCGTTGAAGAATGGTGTTTTAGACCCTCAAGGAAAAGCCATTGAGAATTCGTTAAGAAATTTGGGGTTTGATAAAGTAGAAAACGTTCGGCAAGGAAAGTTTATCGAGTTAGATATTGACGAAAATGATCCTGTTGAAGCGCAGAAGCAAGCAACGGAAATGTGCGAGAAACTTCTGGCAAATACCGTTATTGAAAGCTATCGGGTGGATCTAGAGTAAACACTAACAAGTGACACCAAGCTTTCAATCATTAATTGAAAGACAACATCACAAGATCTGCGGCAGCAGGACTGCAAACAATGGGCGTATCGTGCAATATAGCGAGCCTGGTGAGCGCTATGAGATCCACGTCGTTCGAATAATTTGCCTCTGGATCAGCGAAAAATATTATTGCGTCCAATTCACCCGTTGCGATCAAAGCTCCCAGCTGTTGATCACCACCCCGCGTACCCCGCTGCAATCTTTCAATATTTAACTTTGGATATATCTCGCGAAGCATTGAACCAGTACCGCCAGTGCAGATAATACGCTGGTTTGATAGGGTATTAAGATGTCTTCCCACCCAAGCGTTCAGTTGTGCTTTACGCCTATTATGAGCGACGACAGCAATCCGTCTCGGGGTCGTCGAAAGTTTCGCCGCGCGGCTACGTATTTCCATCAGAGACCGTATTTGAGGGACAAGACCTTCCTTGTCTGCTGGGAAAATGTCCTGAAAAGCGGCTGTCCCTACGGTGAATGCGGATGCACCCGCTTGTGCTGCAGCAGTTATTTTGTCCTCACTATCTATACTTCCTGCAATTACAACGGGCTTGTCAGACACCCTACACACTTCGGACATTAGCCTAGCGACATCACCTTTGTATCTATAAGCCAAAAGATCTAAACCATGAACCCTGTCCAATGCTGCCAAAGACCGTGCACTTTCAACTATTTCCTCCAAAGTTCCTTGCAGTTCACTAGGATGGCCAACTATTTGACCAGGGAACGGAAAGTACCGTATTGGATTGGCACGAATAATCTCTATTACCTCTCTTGCTCGAGTCCCACCTAGCAAACAATCAACATCCAGTTTTACAGATGCCTCAGCCGACTCTAATTCTCTATCTGCATCTAGACTAACCACTTCCAGGTATGACCTGCCGCCCGCCTCCCTGATTTTTTTTGCTAGACGTTTTAAATCATCAAAAGGCAAACCGACATCCTTAAAGCCGATATGTCTTACACCTCCAGCCAATACTTCATCTAATTTTTCTAGTGAATTCGGAATAGTGCTATCGTTGGATGTGAGCATAAAAATGAAGTTGAAGCTCATCTGTTTTAATTCCAATCGAAGATTTTCTGCAATTGTTTTCAGTGAAGCATCTGAAGTCTAAGGTAAAATGTTATCCAGGTTCAAGGCCTTATCTACTGTAAACGTAATGCGATTGCGGATTGTTGTGAAAAACTAACAATTAAAAAATCGATTCGTGAATATATTGATTTTCAAAATGGTTAATCATTTGCTTTTAGTTATTTTGAAAGCTTTGTTTCCAAAAGCCTTATTTCTAATAAAAAAGTCTGGCTTGCAAAGGTGTCAACCCTTCCGTAACTTGGCTGCATCTAACTATTTCAGAGCATGGTGAAATGAATTCTACCATTGTTATATTTCCTGGAACCAACCGCGAACGCGATATGGTGATGGCCGTGGAGCGAGCAAGTGGTAAAAAACCAAACTTTGTTTGGTACAATGATACAAGCTTTCCAAAAACCGACTTAATAATAGTGCCAGGCGGTTTTTCCTACGGAGATTATCTTCGCTCCGGTGCAATGGCAGCAAGATCCCCTGCAATGAATTCAGTTGTAGAGTATGCATCTAAAGGGGTTCCGATACTCGGCGTGTGTAACGGATTTCAAATCCTAACAGAAGTTGGTCTATTGCCAGGTGCGTTAATCCGAAACAGGAACCTGAAATTTATCTGCCGAAATGTTAGTATAAAAGTTGAAGCTGATGACTCGATCTTTACATCGCGATATTCAAAAGGCCAGATTTTATCTATACCAGTGGCGCACAATGATGGAAACTATTTTGCTAGCGAAGGTCTTTTACACGAATTACATGAAAGGAGTCAGATCGCTTTCAAGTATACTGATCAATCGGGCAGAGTAGATGCGTCAACAAATCCAAATGGATCTTGTGAAAATATTGCAGGGATATTGAACGCGCAAAAAAATGTACTTGGATTAATGCCCCATCCAGAAAATGCTACTGACTGTAATCTTGGAGGTACAGACGGCAGACCACTTTTCCAAAGTTTAGTGGATGCGATCACATGACTTCCACCAGTGGCAACCCAACTATTGAAGATGCACTCGAGCATGGGCTTTCTCGAGACGAGTTCACTAGTATACAGGAAATTTTAGGCAGGCCTCCAACCTATACTGAGCTTGGAATTTTTTCCTCAATGTGGTCGGAGCATTGCTCATATAAATCATCAAAAAAATGGCTCAAAACGCTGCCTACAAGTGGGGAAAACGTAATACAAGGTCCGGGTGAAAATGCTGGAGTAATATCGATAGGAGATGGGCAGGCTGCCGTTTTCAAAATAGAGAGCCATAATCATCCTAGTTTCATTGAACCGTACCAGGGCGCGGCGACAGGCGTTGGGGGTATATTGCGCGATGTTTTCACAATGGGAGCGCGCCCCGTGGCCAACCTAAATGCTCTGAGATTTGGTTCTCCAAAAAACGAAAAAACCAAACACCTACTCTCAGGCGTCGTTGCAGGAATTGGCGGTTATGGAAATTGTATTGGCGTTCCTACGGTTGGCGGTGAGGTCGATTTCCACTCTGCTTATAACGGGAATAATCTTGTAAACGCAATGACTGTTGGAATAGCTCAAAGTAATAAAATTTTTTATTCTGCAGCTGCCGGGAGCGGTAATCCAGTTATTTACGTAGGTGCTAAAACAGGTAGAGACGGAATCCATGGAGCTACAATGTCCTCTGCAGAATTCAATGAAGATGCAGAAGAAAAACGCCCTACTGTTCAAGTTGGCGACCCCTTTACGGAAAAACTTCTCCTAGAAGCTTGCCTCGAACTGATGGAAAGTGATGCTATCATAGCTATTCAAGATATGGGAGCAGCTGGTTTGACATCGTCATCGGTTGAAATGGCTGGTAAAGGTGGACTAGGGATGAAGCTGAACCTAGATCATGTCCCTGTTAGAGAAGAGGGCATGAGTGCCTATGAAATAATGCTTTCCGAGAGTCAGGAACGCATGTTGATGATACTGGATCCAAATACAGAAGACCTTGCTAGAGAAATCTTCAATAAATGGGAACTAGATTTCGCTGTTATAGGAACCCTTAATGATACAGGACATCTTGAAGTTCTGAAAAATGGCATTTCAGAAGCTAATATACCAATTGATCCAATGGTTGATCATTCACCTGAATATGATAGACCTTGGTCTGAAATTCCAAAACAAGAACAAATAAGATCATCGGACTATTCGCCAAAGGGTTCGCTACAGGATGTATTTGAAGTTCTAATCGGTTGCCCCGACTTATCAAGC
The DNA here is from genome assembly GCA_902589475.1 of uncultured Alphaproteobacteria bacterium. Lineage (GTDB taxonomy): Bacteria > Pseudomonadota > Alphaproteobacteria > Thalassobaculales > Thalassobaculaceae. Next base: position 92,050 of record CACITD010000001.1, read on the forward strand.
CGACGTTGGATTTGGGAACAATATGATCATTTAGTTATGAATAACACAATAGCAAGGCCGGGAGGCGACGCTGCCGTGGTTCGTGTAAATGACACTAATAAAGCGATAGCAATGTCTGTCGATTGTACACCGCGTTATTGTTTAGCAGACCCAAAAGTTGGGGGTGCACAAGCAGTAGCAGAAGCATGGCGAAATATAACGGCGACAGGAGCGCAGCCACTTGCAATTACCAACAACATGAATTTCGGGAACCCCGAAAAACCAGAAATTATGGGCCAATTCGTTGGCTGTATAAAAGGTATGAGCGAGGCCGCACTAAAACTCGAGTTTCCGGTCGTATCAGGTAATGTCTCCCTTTACAATGAGACAAATGGGGTTGCTATCCTACCGACCCCAGTCATTGGTGGGGTAGGCCTACTGGAAGACCTAGGCAAGTCTGCTACGATTGCATTAAAACGACACGACGAAGATATAATATTGATAGGCTCATGCAGTGGGTGGCTAGGCCAGTCTATCTACTTGCGAGAAATCCATGGGCTAGAAATGGGCGCACCACCACCTTTGGACTTAGACGAAGAAAGGAGAAATGGTGACCTGGTCAGAAATCTTATTAAACAAGGTACTGTTAGCGCCTGTCATGATGTTTCTGATGGCGGCATCTTAATCGCAATAGCTGAAATGGCTCTAGCCTCTGTTAAAGATGCGATGTTTCTAGGGGTGAAAATAACGAACCCAACTAACATTCCAGATCATGCTTTCTTTTTTGGTGAAGAGCAAAGCCGCTATATTTTAACATCCCCAGACGCGGACAGCATTCTGGAAATAGCCAAGAGACATAATGTAACAACCAAAATATTAGGAAAAACAACTAAGCACCAAGAGTTGACAATAGATAAAATTGGGAACATATCTTTACAACGGTGTTTCGAAATTAACGAACGATGGCTGCCGGAATATATGAAGACAGCCTAATTTAGAAGTGGGATCGCTTACAAATGCCGATGGAAAGCTCAGAGATAGAAGCGCTTATCAAGGAATCCTTCCCAGATGCTCACGTTGAAATTGAGGATCTAAGGGGCGACGGGGATCACTATGCGGCGACAGTGGTATCATCAGCTTTTGTTGGGAAAACGAAAGTAAAGCAGCATCAAATGGTTTATGCGGCCCTCAAAGGTAGAATGGGAAACGAGCTCCATGCTCTTGCATTACAAACGTCTCCACCAAACACCACTAATTAAAACCAAATAACTATACGGAGTTTTACTATGATGGATGAAAACACCCGACAACGAATTCAAACGGAAGTTGATACAAACGACGTTCTCCTTTTTATGAAAGGCACACCCGTTTTTCCCCAGTGCGGGTTTTCAGCTGCTGTTATCCAAGTACTAAGCCATCTGCAAGTTAAATTCAACAGCGTAAACGTACTAGAAGATATGGATATTCGGGAAGGCATTAAGCATTATTCTGACTGGCCAACTATCCCACAATTGTATGTTAAAGGTGAGTTTGTCGGTGGGTGCGACATAATAAGAGAGATGTTTGAGACTGGTGAACTTAGCACTTTTCTTGCAGAAAAAGGAATAGAGTTATCTTCTGAAGCATGAGCAAAACATAAGGAACTAACCACGAGTTAATATGCTATCTCGAAACAATACGCGGACACTACTTCGTCGTATCTTAGATCCATCTGCTAAAACTCTGTTTGCTATCTCATTAATTACTTTTTGTGCCGCAGTTTACCTCGCTGTACCAAATATGCAATTTTTGCTAAAGGGCTCTTTTGGAGAGGCTGAGATCGGTAAAAAGCTCTCTACTACTTCTGAATACACGGTTTACCTGGCAAAATTACAGTTATCAGGCATCGAGTCTAAGCAAGGGAAAATAACGTCTGATCGTCCCAACTTAAAAATAGGTGACATAGTACCCGTTTTTTATAGACGCGATGAGCACAGCAAGATGCTCGCGATAGAGCTATTCGCGCCATGGGTCCGTTCTCTTTGGCTTTTAGCTGCAAGTCTTGCAGCTCTAGGCCTCGCCTTGAGAGAACGTGACAAAGAAGCAGTAGCCGCGGAAAGTTAATCGAAGATGTTACGCAATTGTTTTTGATGTCTAGTTACGTGAGTAGTACTCAATAACAAAGTTCGGTTCCATTCGGACTGGATACGGAATCTCATCCAACTTCGGCTGTCGTAAGAAAGTCCCTTTTAACTTAGACGTATCTACATCAACGTAATCCGGAATATCACGCTCACTAGACGCTACCGCCTCCAAGACCATTGGGATCTCGCGCGACTTTTCTTTAACTTCTATAACGTCGCCTTCTTTACAGAGAAACGACGGAATAGTTACTCTCCTACCATTAACACTTACGTGGCCATGACTTACGAATTGTCTAGCTCCAAAAACGGTGGGCACAAATTTCATTCTATAAATTACAGCATCTAGCCTACATTCAAGTATGCCCACAAGGTTTTCACCCGTATCTCCTCTCCGTCTTACTGCTTCCCTGTAATATCTCCGGAACTGTTTTTCTCCTATATTCCCATAGTAACCTTTTAGCTTTTGTTTAGCCATCAACTGAACACCAAAGTCTGAGGGCTTCTTTCTTCTTTGGCCGTGTTGACCCGGTCCGTATTCACGTTTATTAAACGGTGATTTCGGCCGCCCCCAAAGGTTCACTCCAAGGCGTCGATCAATTTTATGTTTTGCGCTGATTCTATTACTCATTTGCGGCTCCTCATAAGCCAGAAGATTGTCCCGGTAGGGCCTTACACCGGTAGCCCCGCCATGAGAGACTACACTTTTCCGAGAATAGCTGGCGAATATATTGAAGAAGAGAAAAAAGTCAAACCTTGAAATAAAAAATATTGCATTCACATCACTGTCCATTAAATATCAGAGGGTTTCCGATAACATCGAAAGAACATCCAGAGCTGAAGGTCGGTAAAATGATGGAATGGATTAATAACCCAGCAGTATGGGCTAGCCTGGCAACACTGACAGTTCTCGAGATCATTTTGGGCATAGATAATGTCATCTTTGTATCGATAGTCGCTAATAAGCTTCCAGAAAATCAACGTAATAAAGCCAGGAAAATTGGCCTTGGTCTAGCGCTCGTACTGCGCCTGATTTTCCTTTCTATGTTAGCTTGGCTCGTTGGACTGACAGATCCTATTTTCAATATAAAAGACCACGCAGTGTCATGGCGAGATTTGATCTTGTTGAGTGGCGGTTTGTTTTTGGTATATAAGTCGTGCAAAGAAATCAAAGTTACCGTCAACGGAGAACCCGAAAACACTTCAAAAGGAGGAGTAGGTAGTTTTTCTGGTGTAATTGCACAAATCGTTGTGCTTGATCTTGTTTTTTCGATCGATTCAGTTCTGACAGCTATCGGATTAGCTGAACACTTATTCATAATGATAACGGCAGTTATTATCGCAATGGCAGTTATGCTAACAGCATCCAAACCAATAAGTGAGTTCATCTACAAACATCCTACATCAAAAATGCTCGCTCTTTGTTTTCTACTCATCGTTGGTATTGTTTTAGTAGCCGATGGTATACATATCCACGTTCCCCGAGCATATTTATATGCAGCTATCGCATTTTCAATCGTAGTTGAGGCTCTAAATTTGCTGATGAAAAGGAACAGTCACAAATAATCATCGCGATTTGGTTTCAATCTGAAACGCATAAACCTACTTTCTATCGGGTGTATAGTTACTCAAGGCAGTCACTATTCCGTGCAATGTCCTAATCTCTTGATTGGTTAGAGTAGCCTTATTAAACATTGCACGCAGATTTCTGCAAATCGTTGGCGCCAACTCTTCCGGGTATAAAAAACCTGCTTCATCTAGATGTTTTTCTAGCCGTTTATAAAAATACTCTCTTTCCCCGATTGTAGAAAGTTCACTGTTACCCCATTTTTGTGAACCTATCTTTTGCATTAAACTAGCTTGAAACCATTCGTATCCCACCAACAATACAGCCTGCGCTAAATTCAAAGATGAAAATTCTGGGTTTAGAGGAACATTTATAACGTAATCAGCTAATGCTATATCATCGTTAACTAATCCGGACCTTTCTGGGCCAAACAGAAAACCAATGTTATCCCCTGCAAACTTTGTATCAAAAAATAGTTTTGCCGCCTCTTTTGGTGTAACAACTTTTTTTGCTAAATCTCTCTGACGGGCCGTGGTAGCAAAAAGTCTGTTTAAGTCCCAAACTGCGTCTCCGGTTTGCTCAAAAACCTCCGCACTTTTTAAAACCTCTATAGCTCCGGACGCCATAGCCTCAGCAGTTGGATTTGGCCAGCCATCTCTAGGTCGCACAAGCCGTAATTCCCTTAATCCACAATTCAGCATGGCCCTCGCAACAGCGCCAATATTCTCTCCTAATTGTGGCTCGACAAGGATTACAACTGGTCGATTATTTTGAACTTTTTCTTTGTCCAAGAAGTATGTCTCTCACCCAGAGTTTAGATATTATTAGCTTTAAATATTCTTGTCATTTCTTTCAGAGTAAATAGGGAAGTGGTGGGATATCGAACAATTTAAAATACGCTGCTCTAACTCATCTTCCAAGTAGTACCATCTTTACTATCTTCTAAAGTTACGCCCATTGATTCTAATTCATCGCGAATTTCGTCGGCTTTTTTAAAGTCTTTGATGTCTCTAGCCTTATTTCTGGAGAGGATTAATTGCTCTATCTCTGAGGAAGTTGGACTATTACTTTTCAATGCACCCCTACGAAACCAATCTTCCGGTTTTTCATCAAGGAGGCCCAAAAGCTTGGCCGACCCAAGGAGCTCTGACCTAATTTTATTTTTTACCTCATTATTACTAGCTTTGTTCACAGCACCCGCCAATTTGTGCAATTCAGACAAGGCAAGGGGAGTATTAAGATCGTCTGCCAAAGCATCTAAAACCGAAACTCCAGGCAAAGCATTTTGATGCACATTATCTTCAGAAATCCTAATGGCTTGATAAAGGCGATCCAATGCAGCCTGAGCGTCTGATAACCCCCTGATTGAATAATTAAGAGGAGCGCGATAATGGCCGGACAATAATGCGTAGCGAATAGTTTCTCCGGGCCAATCCTTCAAAAGATCATTGACTGTGTAAAAATTACCTAATGACTTAGACATCTTTTCACCCTCAACCGTGACGTAGCCATTGTGCATCCAAAGATTAGCCATTTTACATGTCCCAAACGCGCATCGAGATTGAGCTATCTCGTTCTCATGATGTGGAAAAATCAAATCTATGCCGCCCGCGTGAATATCAAATGTTTCGCCAAGATACATTTTACTCATTGCCGAACATTCTATGTGCCAGCCAGGTCTGCCAAAACCCCATGGACTATGCCAACCAGGAGCATCGCTACCCGAGGGTTTCCATAAAATAAAATCAGTGGGATCATTTTTATATGGAGCAACGTCTACTCTGGCTCCTGCGATCTGCTCATCTCGATTCCTGCCAGATAACTGACCATAATCTGGCATGGAGGGAACACTGAATAGGACGTGACCTTGTTTTTCGTAGGCATTTCCCTTTTCCATGAGATTTTCTATCATCTCAATCATTTGACTTATGTGCTCTGTGGCTCTGGGTTCAACATCCGGAGTTAACGCTCCAAGGGCATTCATATCTGAATGGAAAGTTTTTGTCGTTTCCTCTGTAATTTCCTTGATGGATCTACCACTTTTCTTAGCACGTTCATTAATTTTATCATCAACGTCCGTTATGTTCCTAACATAAGTTACCGTTGGGAACCGATGTTTTAAAAGACGATATAAAACATCAAAGACAACAACGGGCCTAGCATTACCAATATGAGCATAGTCGTAGACGGTAGGACCACACACATACAATCGGATGTTACTTTTATCTAAAGGAACAAATGGTACCTTTTTACGAGTGAAAGTATCATAGAAGGAAAGTGGTTTGCCGGTTGGAAAGTCCATTTTACTCAAAACGCTCTCAGTTGCTGTTTATTTGGTAAGAAGCTTTGTAAGAGTTAGTAATAGGATATCTTCGATCCCTTCCGAAAGCTCTATGACCTATTTTGACGCCTGGAGGCGCCTGCCTTCGCTTATACTCAGCTCTGTCAAGCATTTGCCAAATTCTCATAACAACATCAATATCAAACCCTCTAGATGCTATTTCTTGAACATTTGCCTCGTCTTCAATTAAACCATGCAGGATAGCATCTAATTCTTCATATGGTGGAAGAGTGTCTTCATCTTTTTGGTCGGGTTTTAATTCAGCAGATGGCGGTTTAGAAATTATTCTTTCAGGCATAACTGCACCTTCAGGTCCCAAAGCTCCATTAGGCCTTAACTTATTTCGCCACTTAGAGAGTTCAAAGACGGTCATCTTGTAGACATCTTTTAAGACAGAATATCCACCACACATGTCACCATATAGAGTTGCATAGCCAACCGACATCTCCGACTTGTTGCCAGTAGATAACACCATTGCTCCTAACTTGTTAGACAAGGCCATTAATGTTAAACCTCTTGAACGCGACTGGATGTTCTCCTCGGTAATTCCTGCCTTTGATCCTTTGAAATGATCCAACAACATTTCGTCGAAAGCATTCATAGCCGGCCCAATGGGAACTGTATCTATTTTAACGCCCAACATATTTGCAGCTACGGCTGCATCCTCGAGACTTTCCTCGCTAGTATATGGGGAAGGCATCATCACACAATGAACGCGATCCGAGCCTAATGCATCAACTGCCACCGCAGCGCTTAGGGCAGAATCTATACCACCAGACATCCCCAAAATTACACCGGGGAAACCATTTTTGTTGACATAGTCTCGTAAACCAAGGGTCATCGCCTGGTAGGTTGCTTCCAATCCTGTTTCTAGATTGCAGGTATTTCCCTGTTCACATATCCAGCCATCACCTCTTCTTTTCCAGTGGGTGATGGCCAGATTTTCTTGCCATGCAGGAAGCTGCCAACTAATAGTTCGGTCGGCGTTCATAATAAAAGACGCACCGTCAAAAACAAGTTCATCTTGTCCGCCTATCTGGTTGAGATAAACGAGTGGACGTTTGGACTCCACCACTCTTGCAACGGCGTGATGCACCCTCATATCTGTTTTACCTGCCTCAAAGGGCGACCCGTTAGGCACTAAAATAATTTCTCCTCCTGTCTCGGTAAGACACTCTACAACTTCTGGCGTCCAAATATCTTCGCAAATTGGTACCCCAATGCGAACATCTTTGAAGCTTATTGGGCCAGGCATCGGGCCAGGATCGAAAACTCTCTTCTCATCAAAGACGCCATAATTAGGCAGGTCATATTTATGACGCGCCGTAGTTATCGCACCCCCATCGATTAACACTAGTGAGTTGTGCAAACGGTCACTTTCTACCCAAGGCGTTCCTAAAAGCACCGCTGGTCCACCATCACTTGTTTCGGAGGCAAATGCTTCAACGGCGCTCCGTAGCGATGAAATAAATTGCGGCTTTCGAACGAGGTCCTCGGGCGGGTATCCGCAAGTGTAAAGTTCCGAAGTTAATATTAGATCAGCGCCCTCTTCGGCAGCCTTTTTCCTCGTCTCACGCAGCTTTTCCAAGTTTGCGCCGATTTTCCCTACTGTCGGGTTTAATTGGGCTAGTGCTATAACAAGTTTATCAGTCATCGAAAATTGCCTGTTCTAATAGATGTCGATTAAACAAATTGGTTCTAATGTGTTTAGATACTGGGCCATATTAAATGTTTTACAAGTCACGAGAATGCGAAAATTTTCTAAAATCGACAAGCAAATTCCCTATCTAACAGAAAAGAAGAAAAAATTACACTATTGACTCTACTCTCCGTTATCATCTTTGAGAGAGGTAAATTTTTACGAATAATTTTAGGAAATTACAAATCACTTATGGAGGGAAGATGAGCTCAGCATATGTTATTGCAAGCGTGCATGTTACCAACGCGATTGAATTTGAGAAATATAGGCTTCAAGTTCCATCTGTCACCGAGGGCTATGGCGGAAAATACCTAGCACGGGGCGGAAAACAAAAAACACTGGAAGGCGAGCCCTTCATTGGAAATCGCACTGTAATTGTGGAATTTGAAAACTATGAGCGGGCATTGGAATGGTATCACTCAAACGAGTACAGTCAATTAGTGAAGCTCCGCCAGGCAGGTTCATATGGGACCTTGATGGTAGTTGAAGGGGTCTAAAATTGATTAAGATCTACCTTAAAAGATGACCCACAAGGTAGAATTCATATTGTAAGGATATTACTAAGCTTGGTAGCTGATATGCGACATACGACAGTCTTTGAATCCTAATCAATATAAATTTTAATAATCCACCAACCATTGTGAAATCATACCGACCATTGGAGTGCAGGAAGCATGACCATTTTACCGCAAAAGACCGATGTTATTATCTCAGGTGGAGGACCGGTAGGACTTACACTTGCCAATCTATTGGGGCAAGCTCAAATCGGGGTAATAGTGCTGGAAAAAAATGATTCCCCATTTGATATCCCCAGGGCCATAACCATAGATGACGAAGGCTGCAGAACTATTCAGGCGGCAGCTCTCGACAAACAATTTATGCCCTCAACAGTGCGGGGGAAAGGCGCACGGTATTATGGAGAAGACAATCGTCCATTTGCCGAGGTTGGCCCCGGGCCAGTAGAGTTTGGTTTTCCCAAACGAACACATTTCTTCCAACCGAACCTAGATAAAATTCTTGTGAATGGCTTAAACAGATATCGACAAGCAAATATCTTTTTTGGGCATAAGTTACTGGGTTTTTCCGAAACTGATACCAGCATCAAAGTCGAGGTTTTCACCCCTAACAAAAAAAGCCATGAGGTCTTCTGCAAATTCCTCATTGGAGCAGACGGCGCAAGGAGTGACGTCCGACAAAAACTAGGTATAAAAATGATAGGTGACACTTATCCTGAGGACTGGGTAATCGTTGATACTAAAAACGACCCAGACCAAGAGCCAGTGTCAAAATTTTACTGCCGACGAGATCGACCTTACGTCAGTATACCTGCTCCTGATGAAGGTCGTCGCTACGAATATAGAGTTCAACAAGAAGACGGCCACCAAAAATTATTAGATTTTGATAATATTCGGGAAAGATTGAGCTCGATACGATTAATCCGTCCAGAAGATATCATTCGTTCCACTATCTACACGTTTGAAGCCAAAATTGCAGAAAGGTGGCGTTGTGGGCGAACACTGCTAGCTGGTGACGCTGCCCATCTCACACCTCCATTTGCAGGACAAGGATTAAATAATGGTTTGCGTGATGCTCACAATCTAGCTTGGAAATTGAGCCTTGTTTTGAAAGAAGAGGCGTCAGAAAAACTTTTGGATTCCTATGAACTAGAAAGACGGGAGCCCACACGAGCTATGATAGACTTAGCAATAGCAATGGGGGATATTGTTATGCCTCAGGCAGAAGAGGATATCGAATTTAGAAATAAACTTGTTCAATGGTTAGATAGATTTCCGGCCGCACGAGATTACATTGTTTCGATGAAATTTAAACCACATCCTCACTATAAAAATGGTGCTTTTCTAGATTTAGACAGCCAAAAGTTTTCCGGGTCATTAGTTGGCCAAATGTTACCACAAGTTATCCTTGAAAAATTAGACTCAAAAGTATCACGGCTCGACGATTTTTTAGGAAATGGTTTTGCGATAATTATTCAGGATGAGCGTCAAATAGAAAAAGCACTCGGCGTTAGCAAAAACATTTTTAATAGAGAACAACCAAAAATTATTTTCATGGGCAAAACACAATCCAAAATGTTGCATTGTGTTACACACCTCTTACCTAAAGAGGATGTTTTATTACAAAGAATTTGGGCTCATCGGGATCAAATTATTTTAGTGCGGCCTGATAGATATGTAGCAGCTAGTTTTTCCGATGCAAACCAATCCGATACACTCGATAAACTAAGGAAAGTTCTGAACCTAAAAAATAGCTGAGTGCCTCAATTTTCATCGCTCACCTAGGATATAATTTCGCCATTTAAAGCTTACTAATGCGCTTAATATCAAGCCGATGACCCCGTATAACATTACACTCCAACCATAACCTAAGTATTCAATCAGATATCCCGAAAACATTAAGCCCAAAGGAAGACCATAGACCGCCATCATTCGAACTCCCATTACCAACCCACGAAACTTTTCACTGGCTACAGATAGAAGGGTTACGACAAGAGAAATCATAGCCAGGCTTTGTATATAACCAGAAAAAAATAAAAGGATTTGACCACAGAGTTTAGTTTCAATGTGGGCAAAGACAATAATTAGCAAATGCATTAGAAAAATATTAATTATCATAAAACGTGCGGGATTTTTCTTTAACTTAATTAAGACCATCGTAATTGAGCCCAGAAGGGCTCCAAAAGCGTATGAAGCGACTAAATGGCTAAGCCCACTTTCATCAACTTGATAAATACTTTTTGCTACGTAGGGCAAAATGCCATGGCTCACTGGAAATACCGTTAAATTTACAAGAAACGCTAACCACATTGCAGCTAATAAAGTTGGGGTTCTCCAGACGTAGATAAGACCTTGTTTTAAGTTAAAAAATACTGAGTTTTGTATTTTTCCATTTAACCCCACGGGATTGGTCTTTATGCCGGAAACACCAAGTGTTAAAAGAAAACTAATTGCATAAAACAAGCTGACCATAATGTATGCCACACCGAGCCCAAAAAGAGAAAATAATCCAGCACCAAAAAGAGCACCTATTATTCTTGCTGTATCCATCGTGGTACGTGACAGACCCATAGCCGACATCAGTTTAGAGTCTGAAATTGTATCGCCAATTAGCCCATTCCGCATCACAAGATCCGATGGTCGAACTAAACCAGCTAACAGACTGACTACATAAACGTGCATAGGCTCCAATGATTGTGTTAGCGCCAGAGTCATGAGCGCAAGGCTCAGAACTAAATAAATTAATCTTAGGGAACAAAGTAAGGTTCGGCGACTTAGCCTATCCCCCAAGGCACCGAGGTATGGCGCCAAAAGAGTACCCAGCCATTGAAGTGACGCAAAAAGGGTAAGTGAAAGTACTGATTGCGTCTCAACAATCACATACCAACCTAAAATCAAGATTTCCATTTCAAATGCCCATGAGGTCATCAAGTCTGCTGGCCACTGAAATCGAAAACTTTTCACTTTGAATGGTTGAAAGACATTAATTCTAAACAAAAGATGCGCACCAAAATGATTTGTGTCGTAAGGATAACTCAGTCGAGCATGGTTTCGCACACTACGAAACCATTCAACACATTGTAGATTATTTTAAACTGCACTAAAGGGATTTTTGTTTAACCTAGGTAAATGCTTTACTCTGAGGTAAACTCTACAACTCTCTAGTTCAAAACTATCAAAAGCTAATAATCCCAATGGAAGTAATATGAAGTTCTATGACCTCTCCGGTGCAGATAATAAACGCTTTAGCCCATTCGGTTGGCGAGTACGTATGTCGCTAGCGCATCTGGATATTGAGGAACATACTGAGGTTGAATTGGTAAAATTTTCTCAAAAAGATAAATTAAAGTTTTCTGGGCAAGAGTTGGTTCCGGTAATACAGGACAAAAGCACAATAATATCGGATAGTTGGAGAATTGCTGAATACCTTGAGAGAAATTATACAAATCAACCAACACTGTTTTCTAGTCCAACCGATAAAGCTAATGAAAAATTTGTTTCCAGTTGGGTCGACAGCCAAATTCACCCTTTGGTAGCTAAATGCGTAGTAAGAGATATTCTTGATGTCATTGACCCAAATGATAGGGAATATTTTCGCCGCTCTCGTGAGGCGCGATTTGGAATGTCTCTGGAAGAAATTGTGACGAATAGAGGAGAAACAAGAAGCTTACTAAAGCGAACGCTATTCCCGGTAAGGAAAGTGTTAGAGTTAAACCCTTTTCTTGGTGGAACATCAGCATCATTTGCGGACTATTCAGTATTTGGTGCAATGATGTGGGCTCGAATAACAAGCTCCTTCGACATTTTAGAGGAACACGACCCAATTACTGATTGGCGTGAACGTATGCTTGATTTATATGATGGATTAGCTAGGAAAGAAACAGCAAGAGGTTAATAAAGGAAACTATTATGCGCATAAAAGAGCTTTCAGATGATGAAATGACAACAACGCAAAAAAAGATCCGGGACGAAATAGTCGCGGGCCCGAGGGGTAAACTCCAGGGCCCACTTCGGGTTTGGCTGACAAGTCCTAATCTAGCGGATAAAGCGCAGAAGCTCGGCCAGTTTTGCAGGTATGAAACGTCTCTACCAACCCACCTAAGTGAATTAGCTATATTAATCACTGGTAGATTTTGGGGGGCGGAGTTTGAATGGTACGCGCACAAAAAAATTGGCTTAGAAGCAGGTTTAGATCCTGATTTGGTGGAGGCTATTCGACAGCGTCGTGTTCCAAGTTTTAATACTGAGTCAGAAAAGATTATTTATGAATTTGCTACACAATTGCACCACGACCATAGTGTAAATGATGAAACTTACGCCGCCGCGGTTAAAGAGTTTGGGGAGGAAGGTACTGTCGACTTGGTCGGTATACTAGGGTACTATACCCTGATATCGATGACGTTAAACGCGTTCAAAGTTCCTCTTCCAGAGGGTGAAAGTCCAGAGCTAGATTAATTTAACTGGACTTACATATCTGACTTTCTGCGGAATAGCAAAGTGGTGGCAACAACACCTAGCATGAACAATATAAATAAGACTATATGGCCCTCCTGAAATGCTAATTCTTGTGCTTTCAACGAGAGAAGCGCCTTAAAGTACGATATTGCAGCCAGTGATCCCTCATCGGCATTCAAACCAAGATGAGAGAGTTTTTCACTAATCATGCGTAGTGTTTCAACTGTTGAGCTATTATCAGGTGTTTGTGTTGTAAGTAAATCAGTTCCATGTCCAATGGTTCTATAGTCAATAATAATAGCAAGTACACTCACTCCGATCGAAGCACCTGTCATTCGTATGAAGTTGAGCGTACCAGCAGCATACGGAACTAAATCTCCTGGAACTGAGTTCATGCTGCTTAAGTTTAAAGATGGCATGACTAAACTCAATCCTATTCTTCCAAATGCAACCAACAGTGCTATAACCCAAAAACCAGTCAACATCCCTATGTCCGCTAAAAGCCAACAGGATAAGCCAAAGATAGCTAATCCCACAGCTATTGTGTGAGATGGATCGACTGCTGTAGAAAGCCTCCCTGCTATTGGAAATACGATCATCGAAACAATACCCCCAGGTAACAGCATTAGACCCGCCTTGAAAGCCGAGAACCCCTGAATAGTTTGAACTAAAACCGGAATAATATATAAAGAGCCAAACATACCTGCCCCAAATATGAACGCTATTAGTGCCGAAGCTACGTAATTTCTGTAACGGAACAATCTCAATTGTAAGAGCGGCGATTTGCTCTTCAACTCTCTGAATAAAAAAATGATGAGCGCCACAATGGCCCCAAACAGCATTATAAAAACGGAGTCCGTATCCCAACCATTTTGCTGCCCACTACTTATCCCATTTAAAAATAGCATTATGGAGGTAATAATAAGAATAAAACTGATTACGTTTAATGAAACGGGCTTTGTATCTGGGTCACGACCAGGCATGAAGATTGATGCCATGAAGGCAGCGACCACCATGATTGGTACCGTTGCTGAGAATAGCAACCTCCATTCAAATTGATCTATAATCAGGCCGCCCAAAAAAGGCCCTATTGTAGGACCAAAAACTATTCCTAAGCCAAACCACCCCATTGCAACGCCGCGTTGAGCAGGTGGATAAGCAAGATAGACAGTGCTTAATGCAAGCGGCTGAATTATTCCTGCGCAAAGTCCTTGCGCAAACCTTGCCAGAACGGCAGCCTCAAAACTCGACACATATTGCCCAAGAACGCCCGCAATAGAAAAAAAAGTTAAGGAAGCTATAAATATATTTCGTGGCCCAAACGTAGCTACTAACCAACCATTTAATAACATTCCGGCTGTCATGGTTGAGAGAAAGCCGGTGGATATCCAGTGAGCTTGATCTTGCCCAACTCCAAATGCGCCCATTATATTGGGTATTGCAACGTTTACCATCGTAGAGGTCATGATCATCGCAATCATAGCAATCATCGCCGTGATTGTAAGACCTAATGGGTTTATTTTTTGCATAATTAAGTCTGTTTACGGGTTAATTCATTAGAAAATTTCTGAACGGAGAATCGTTTGCCTTGATGAATACCTCTACCATCATCCCAGGGCGTAGCATACTCTGTCTTTGATCAATTTCTATCCTAACCCTTAGTCTTTGGGTGACTTTGGTAAAGCTGCCTGCTTCATTTAATTTTGGCAAAATAGCAAACTGGCTGGTCGCAGCATTCCCTATTCTACTTATCGTTCCTTCAAACTGTTCGTCCGGATAAGCATCCACTTCGATCTTAACTAGTTGACCCAATTTCAATCTGCTAATATCAGTTTCTCGAATATTGGTTTCTACCCAAATTTTGTCTGGGCTATGAAGCACTAATAGTCTCTGCCCTTTTGAGACTACTTCCCCCTCGTTTACCAGGGTTCTTCCTACCACTCCATTCATATTGCTTATTATTTGAAACTGCTTTGCCACTTCTACTTCTCTAGCCATCTTTGCTTGAATTTCTAGAAGTCTTGCCTCAAGAGATTTCTTTTCAGCATTTTTAACATCTAATAATTTTCTTTCCGCTAGTGCCCGCCCAATGCGAGCTTTCGATGCGATAACAGTTTTTTCTGCTGCTATAAGTTGCTGCTCAGCTTTACGAAAGTTTGTTTCGACACGTTCGAGCTTTGAACGGCTTATGGCTCCTTTCCTTAAGAGTTTTTTTACACGTGCAAAGTCTTTTTTTAGAAAATCCACTTCATGATCGAACATTCTTTTATTCGCTCGCGCCTCTAATAATTTTGCATTTTCACTTTCGATTTTAGCTTCGATTTGATCGGCTATCATATCATGCTCCGCCGATGTTTTGGATAACTCGGCTTTTTTTGTCCTATACTCAGCTTTGATTTGTTGGATTTTTAGATCAATTAAGCGAGAGTTTATTTGAATTAAGGGATCTCCTTTTTTAATATTATCGCCTTCTGATACAAAACGTCTAACAATCCTACCTTCAACCTCACTACTTATTGTGATTAGGTCTGCCATCACCCTCGCATCAGTTTCATGAACATAAAAAAACGAGCCTTTAATCCACCCAAAGAGCCAGTAGATTAGAGCTATTGCTAGAACAAATAGCAGCACCAATCTTCCCATTGCAAAAAGTCTACGGCTACTAACTTGCGAAACTTTTTCACTTTCAACTATTTTAGTCATTAATATTTTCCTAAAACCCAGAACCGCTTGTGCACATCATATCCTGCATTTAAGTATCCAAGCGCTCTTCATAGTCATTACAATCTCGCTTTTTTGATTAATCGTTTTAAAATAACACGTCGCAATACCAGACTCCGGACGAGACCTTGAACGGCGAAGGTTTTTTATTTCCATATATACTCTGATCGTATCATCTGGTTTGACCGGTTTTAACCATCGCAATTCATCTAATCCGTAAGAACCTAAGCTTGTCGTTTGGAAACCATTCGACTGACATAATAAACGAAAACTTATTGCGGCGGTCATAAAGCCACTGGCTATTAGTCCCCCAAAATTTGAAGCCAATGCATCGGGTTTGCTTATGTGAAATGGCTGCGGATCATACTTCCATCCAAATTCGATAATTTCGGTCTCTGTAATTGTTTTTGAAATACTATCAAAGGTATCCCCTACACTTAAGTCGTCAAAGAACACCGGATCGTGCACCATCAATCTCCAAGATATTTTTTATTCTCAATATTTTTTTATTAAACAAAAAGTGCTCCCTCTAAAAGCTCCTATGGGAAAACTTTTATAATTCGAAACAATCAAAGTCCGGTTGAAACTTCACTGTTTAAACAAACTTCCTGCATCTTTGGAAACACGTCTTTTATTTTCAATCACTGTTTCCACACGAGCTATTTCAAGCTTCATATTAGCAATGTATTGCTCTAGCTCTTCAATATTCCAGTTTGTTAGGTCTTTTGGTTTTAACTCACCCTTTTGCGGTTCTAAATCTTCAAATACCATAGAGTTACCCTTTACGAACAAGAAAAAAATTATTTATTAGCTTTCATAAAGTTTTTTTTCCATTTTTTTATTAAAAGCGTTGCTACTATTCGAGTTTCGAAACTTGATAATATCATTATAATAGTGCATATCGGGTTAATTGAAATCGAATATCGTGAAAAGAGGAAGTTCCATGACGCAACCTTTGATGCCTAAAGCTACAGCAGTATGGCTGATCGAGAATACTGCTCTGACATTTGAGCAAGTTGCAGAATTTTGCCAACTGCATGCGCTCGAAGTTCAAGCAATTGCCGACGGTGAAGTAGGAATAGGGATGCAGGGCTTCGATCCCATAGCGAACGGCCAACTTTCTAGGGACGAAATCCAAAGATGCGCAGCCGACCCATCAGCGCGTTTGGAATTACAAAAAAGTAACTTGCCAAAGCCAACTAATAAAAGTAAGGGACCAAAATATGTACCCATTTCAAAGCGAGGCGATAAACCTGATGCAATAGCCTGGCTATTAAAACACCATCCCGAATTAAAAGATTCACAAATTAATCGGTTAGTTGGCACAACTAAAGATACGATCAATAAAGTGCGGGACCGTACCCATTGGAATTCTAGCCAGATTACAGCTCGGCATCCTGTTTTATTAGGTTTATGTCAACAACAAGACTTGGACAACGCTATCGTTAAAGCTGGCGGCGAGCTTACATCGTCCCATCAACAAGTTGGGTCAATATCAGAACTTCCATAGAGAAACATCAATTAACAACCTCTAAGAATTTGGTTCGCCTGTAGGTTTTGTACCGCTCATTACGATCCTCCCGAGCTGTCCTTCCATAATACTCTTTAAAACACTTGGAGAAGTGGCTGGCAGAAATGAAGCCGCATGCCAAAGCGACCGAGAGTATAGACATATTGGTTTGATCAAGAAGTTGCTTTGCCCTATTTAGGCGCAAATTAAGATAATATCTAGTTGGGGTAAGCCCCATATATTTGCTAAATAAGCGCTCTAGTTGCCGCGTGGATATCCCTGCTTTAATGGCTAGTTCTTTCTGACTTAACGGATCTTCAAGGTTTAGCCCCATTTCCTCAACAACTCCGACTAGCTTTGGATGAGCCACTCCCAAACGCATTCTTAATGCCATTTTCTGTTTGCTATGAGGTTCTCTAATCCGGTCGTGGATAAACTGATCTGAAATTTCAGCCGCCAATGTCTCACCATGTTGCTTTCTAATCAAATACAACATCATATCTAAACCAGCGGTTCCACCCGAACAAGTAATTCGATCTCTATCAATTTCATAAATATCAGAAGAAACTTCGATATCTGGGAAAACTTCCTTAAACGATTCCAAGTTTTCCCAATGAATTGTACATCTTCTGTCTCTCAGCAGACCGGCCTTCGCTAGAACATATGACCCCGTAGAGAATGCGCCAAGGATAACTCCTTCACGAGCAGACTTTCTCAAAAAAGAAAAAAGTTTGTCGTTATTATAGAATTGCACACCATATCCAGAAATTACAAAAATCAGTTTGGGTTTTTGGATTATATTTAGACCGCCAGATGGAACAATCTCAACACCATTGCTGGAAACAACAGAGTTTCCATCAACGCTAACCACCCTCCAATCATATAATTTTCTGTCTGCTAATGTATTTGCTAAACGCAAAGGTTCTATAGCAGACGAAAACGCCATAAGGGAAAAATCAGGAATTAAAATTATGTCGATAATGGTCGGTAAATTATGGATTTTATCGAGCATGCCGCAAAACCTCCCAGACGCTTATAGGATCTTGCAAGCTAATCTATTTTTCGGTAAATGCAATCCATTAAATTTTGCTTCGAAATGAAAATTTATTGTTTAGCATAGCCTATTTTTTTCAGTGATTCTTTTATTTCATTTAATATCTCGGGATCATCAATGGTAGCAGGCATATCATAGTCTACAGAGTCAGCAATTTTCTGAATAATCCCCCGCAATATTTTTCCTGATCTGGTTTTAGGTAATCTCTTCACAATAGTCGCCACTTTAAAGGCAGCGACGGGACCGATCTCTGTGCGTACCATTTTTATTACATCTTCTACTATTTCAGAGTGTTCGGTGTTGGTACCGTCTTTTAAAACGATAAGACCCAATGGGATTTGACCTTTCAATTGATCGTTCACACCAAGGACCGCGCATTCTGCAATGTCCTTATGCTCTGCAAGAACTTGTTCCATGCCTCCCGTAGATAAACGGTGGCCAGCAACATTAATTATATCGTCAGTCCTAGATAAAATATGCAGATAGCCATCCTCGTCTATAATACCAGCATCCCCTGTTTCATAGTAACCTGGATACGTTGTTAAATAACTATCTACAAAACGTTCGTCATTCTGCCAAAGGGTGGGCAAGGAACCTGGTGGCAAAGGTAATTTTAGGGAAATCGCTCCTATTTCTCCTGTCGGAACAGGTTTCGAGGACTCATCGAGCACATCTATTTTCCAACCAGGCACAGCACAAGTAGGTGAACCTGGCTTTATATCCATTTGTTCTATCCCAAGACAGTTAGAAGCTATCGGCCATCCTGTTTCCGTCTGCCACCAATGATCAATTACAGGAACATTTAGTATGTTTTTGGTCCATTCTAGCGTATCCGGGTCACACCTTTCTCCCGCTAGAAATTGCGACCGAAGGCAATTAAGATTGTATTTTTTAACTAATTTGCCATATGGATCTTCTTTTTTAATAGCTCTAATTGCCGTTGGCGCGGTAAACATACAATTTACCTGATGTTCAGAAATAACTCTCCAAAACGCCCCGGCATCTGGTGTACCTACTGGTTTCCCTTCATACAAGATACTGGTGCAGCCATGAAAAAGTGGGGCATATACGATGTAAGAATGTCCAACCACCCAGCCTACATCAGAGGCCGCCCAGTAAACATCTCCCGGATCAACATCGTATATACTTTTCATAGACCACTTCAAAGAAACAAGATGCCCCGCTGTTGGACGCACAACCCCCTTAGGAATACCCGTGGTGCCCGACGTGTATAGAATGTAAACTGGATCGGTAGCCTCCACCTCAACACAATCAACAGATGTGACTTTGTCATGCGCATCGTGCCAATCAATATCCCTCCTGTCGATTAATGCTGCCTCATGCATCTCTCTTTGAAAGATAATGCAATGATTTGGTTCACTATTTGATAACCTTAGCGCATTATCCAATAATGGTTTATACTCTACTATTCGGCCCGGCTCTACTCCGCATGAGGCGGAGACAATTACTTTTGGTTTTGCGTCATCAATTCTCTTCGCTAATTCATTTGAAGCAAATCCCCCAAAAACTACCGAGTGAATTGCTCCAATCCGCACGCACGCTAACATCGCGATAACAGTTTCTGGTATCATTGGCATATAAATTAAGACTCTATCGCCGTACTCCACTCCATATTTTCTTAGAACACCTGAAAAACTAGCTACCCTATTCCTCAATTCTAAATACGTTATTTTTTGTTTGACGTTCGTGATAGGGCTATCATAAATCAATGCTAGCCGACTGGAGTTCCCTTCGTCTACATGGCGGTCTAGCGCATTGTAGCAAGTATTTATTTTGCCTCCAGAAAACCAGCTATTAAATGGGCTATTGGTCTCATCAAGGATTTTATCCCATCTCTTTTGCCAAACTAAGTCCTCCGCGGCTGCAGCCCAAAACTCCTCCGGTTTGTCTAAAGCCAATTGATATATTTCTTTGTAGGACCCCATAACAATCACCAAAATTTATGTCGCAAGTATGCAACTACGAATCAGAACAATTCAATCTTGCAAACAAGATCATTTTTTTTTTATAATATCAACAGATTCAAAAAGAATCTCTCAAAAGGCTCCACTTCATGTCCCTTCACCGTTTAATTTAGTAGCCAAAGAGGCTTCTAAAAATTGATCAATATCTCCATCCAAAACAGCCTGCGTATCTGACGTTTCTTCGTTTGTCCGCAAATCTTTAATTAATTGGTATGGTTGCAAAACGTAGGACCTTATTTGATAACCCCATCCGATTTCCGTCTTCCCTGCCTCTATCTCATTAGCCCTCTCTTCTCGTTGCCTAAGCTCTAGTTCGTATAATCGGGCGCGAAGCATATCCATAGCCGTTGCTCTATTGCGGTGCTGGCTCCTATCATTTTGACATTGAACCACAACACCGGTTGGCAGATGAGTAATTCTAATGGCTGAATTAGTTTTGTTAACATGCTGCCCCCCAGCTCCTGATGCGCGGTAAGTATCAATCCTTAAATCCTTGTCTTCAATTTCTATGCTGATTGAGTCGTCGATTACAGGATATATCCATACTGAGCTGAAACTTGTGTGCCGCCGGGCTGAGCTATCGAAAGGCGATATCCTAACTAAACGGTGAACTCCGCTCTCCGT
>CACITD010000002.1 GCA_902589475.1 uncultured Alphaproteobacteria bacterium
TTAGACAGGCAGACGAGTTTTTGGGTGGCTTGGATATCATGGTTAATAATGCAGGCACTGCTGGTCCAACGGCTTTGATCGAAGATATTTCCTTGGAAGAGTGGCATAATTGCCTAAATATAAATTTGACAAGTGCGTTCATGGGGACTCAACTTGCAATCCCACGTATTAAAGAGAGCGATAATCTAGGAGGTAGTATAATAAATTTATCTTCCGCTGCAGGTAAATTTGGCTTTCCTCTTCGCAGTCCCTATTCAGCAGCAAAATGGGCTATTGTGGGATTTACGCGAACGACAGCTTTAGAAGTCGGTCAGTACCGAATAAGATGCAATTGTATACAGCCAGGCCCGGTCGAGGGAGACCGGATCGATCGCGTGATACAAGCGAAAGCTTGCATATTGTTCCAAATACCTTTTACCACTTTTGGGTCGGGGTGGTTTGGAAACCAACCATCAAATTCATTCCCAACTCGGTTTACATTCGCTTCTGCATTTCCTCCAATCCATATAGGCGGACCTCCTTCCTGCACGGGCTCGGGACCCAAAACACCTTCTTCGACCTGCCATCTACCATCCCAATTAACAGGCTTTCCTCTCCATAGCTCTCTGCAAAGTCGTAATCCTTCTAACATTCGGCCCACCCGCTTTTCCCAGGGAACGCCGGCTGATTTAAATTCCTGCTGAACGTTCGGAACGTTAGCAGCTATGCCCACTCCTATTATTGTTCTACCATCAGAGACTTGGTCGAGCGTGGCGATTTGGTGTGCCATTACGACCGGGTTGCGTAAAGCGGGGATTAGGATTGCGGTGCCCAATTTTACATGATCCGTGCGACCTGCCACACCAGCTAATAATGTTAATGGTTCGTGACGAGGACGCGCTAAAAGAGAGTCGCCAACCCAAATTGAGTCATAACCCAACCCTTCTGCTTTTTGCGCAAGTTTTAACAAAGGAGCTGCTTCTGGACGTCCCTCCATAACGCTCTCACGAGTTGGCAGGAGATAACCGATTGGTATTCGCATAATGATTCCTCAGACTTGTGTTATTTGAACCAACGGTGAGTTTAGCCAAATTACATGGCTTCACAAGCGCTGATATTTTTGATACGCAAATCGTATAGATAAAACCCAAATTAAAAAAATATGAATAGCGTTTTGATTAAGGAAATATTATGAGAGCAGTAGTAGTTACCGATCAAGCAGTAGAAGTGCAGGACGTAAAAAAACCCGAACCAAAACCAAACGAAGTATTGGTACAAGTTAGAGCATGCGGGTTAAACCGTGCTGATTTGATGGTAGCAGGTGGAATGGCCCATGGTGCAACCGGCGGCACAGGAACAATTGTTGGCATGGAGTTTTCCGGCGAAGTTGTGAGTCTTGGCTCTGAAGTAAAAAATTTCAAAGAGGGTGACCGTGTTATGTGCCATGGCACAGAAAGTTGGGCTGATTATGCCGTTGCAGACTGGGGTCGGACCGTTAAAATTCCCGATACTAACATGAGTTTTGAGCAAGCTGCTACGCTTCCTGTATCTTTATACACAATGCACAACGCAATTGTGACAAATGGCACTCTTCAATCTGGTGAAGCTGTCTTAATACAGGGTGCAAGTTCAGGCGTTGGATTAATGGCTCTTCAGATTGCAAAACTTAAAGGGGCTAGCCTTGTTATCGGAAGCTCAACAAATGAAGAGCGCCGAAATAGATTGGCGGAATTTGGAGCAGACTTGGCGATCGATTCTCGAGATACAAATTGGGCTGACCAAGTACTAGACGCTACCGGAGGCAAAGGTGTAGATCTTATAATCGACCAGCTATCCGGATATGTTGCCAACGACAACCTCAAAGCAACTGCAATTATGGGAAGAATAATTAACGTTGGGCGTCTTGGGGGCTTCAGCGGTGATTTCGATTTTGACCTCCATGCAGCACGGCGTATTCAATACATCGGTGTAACGTTCCGAACTCGCTCTATTGATGAAATTCGGGCTATCACCAAGGCAGTGCAGGAGGATTTAGGTAGAGACCTAGGAGATGGAAAACTCGCACTACCCATTGACAGTAGTTTTGATATTGAAGATGTGAACGATGCACTCGCACGGATGAAAGCAAACGAACATTTTGGAAAAATCATCCTTACATTGAGTTAGAAAGACACAGCAATATAGCATGTGCGATCAAAACCATGCAGTTTTTTAGAAAGCTCGCGTGGCTTTGTCTAACTTTTTAATTATATAGTGATAACTTCTTTCTAAGGTCATACTGCGGGCGAAAGTTCAGGTTAATTTCTGCAAAAGAGAGGTCGTAAAGAGGTGCAAACGGATTATTTTTGTAGATCATTGGCGCTTTAATTTCTGGCTCCTTGCCTGACATCTTTTTTATCCTGGCTAGAGTGTCATCTGGAGCCAGTGTGTTTGGGCCCGATAAAAAATAGGGTCCAAGGCCTGGTTTTTCTAGATTAAGGGCATTCCTGTAGGCGATAGCCAAATCTCTAGGATCTATATAGTGCCACATTGCGCCTCCACCTGGAGGTTTGTGCCCGCCTTGAGTAGGGCCCGAATACCCTTCTGGATCTGCTGCACGAGCTATAACTTCTGTCTCAAGATCAGGGTAGAGAACAAACACTGGACGCATTATAACAGCTTCAAAACTGCCACGATCTAGGAAACTTTTTGTCATCTCCTCACATAATTTTTTACTCAATGCGTATGGATCAGTAGGTCGGCAAATATGGCTTTCATCGACTGGTAGATAATCAGGAGCGATCATCGACCCAGATAAAACTGTATAACCTATAACTGAATCACTGGATGTAACAATGACCCTCTTCACTCCCGCTTCTTCAGCGGCCTTAAGGACATTCCAAGTGCCCGTTACATTTGTGTGGATAATTTCCTCGTGGGTCCCACTCCAGATATTTGGAACCGCTGCTATTTGAATTACGGCATCCATTCCCTCACAAGCTCTTCTCACAGCCTTATAATTTAAAATTGTGTCCTGTATATGCGGAAGCCCTTTTTTGTCCGGCAAAATATCGATACCATAGAGATCGTAATGACCGAGCAATTTATCAATTACATAACCTCCCATTAAGCCGCCCGCGCCCGTAACTAAAACTTTCCCTATACTCATGGCCTGATCTCTCGCTTTTTTTTAGGTTATTTTTTTATAAACCTTACCTAATAAAATAAAGACAATCGAACCAAACGATAACTTTTTATATTTCGATCGTAAAATTATCGTTAATCTAAATCTAAAAATAGCAATACCAGGAGAAGATCTATGTCTTCCATTAAAAAAATTTTAACCACGCATGCTGGTAGCCTTCCCCGCCCGAAACCTCTCACCCAACTCTATGCGGATAGAGTGGCCGGTCTCGAAATAGACGAGAGCATGTTGTCTGATAGGGCCTTTCAAGCAACTAAATGGGTGATTGAACAGCAAAAAGCTGTTGGAATTGATTTGCCGAACAATGGAGAACAAGGCCGGGAGGCATTCTTCCTTTATATTCAGCGTCGGATTAGGGGTTTTGGAGGAAAAGGAAAACGAAAACCTTGGGGAGACTTAATGGACTTCCCAGATTTTGCCAAATTTAGCCAAGCTAGCTTTGCAGAAAAAAAAATGGTTAGTAATAGAGAGCCTCCCGTTGCATTAGAAAAAATTTCGTATATCGCACCAGAAGAAAATTTGGCAGAGATTAACACGTTTAAAGATACACTTGCTCATGTTTGGCCCGAATGTACTTCTGCCTTCATAACAGCCCCTTCACCTGGAATGCTAGCTACCGCTATGCATAACCGTGCATATCCAAGTGACGGAGAGTATCTAGACGCACTTGGTGAAGCCGTCGCAGTTGAATACGAGGCTGCGATAACTAATGGACTAATACTTCAGATAGATGCGCCGGACCTCGCTATGGAACGGCATCTAACCTTTGCTAATAGATCTTTATCTGACTTTCTTAAATTTGCTGAAGAAGTGATTGAAAGGATAAACAGCGCTATTAAGGGTCTCCCCAAGGAAAAGCTAAGGCTGCACGTATGTTGGGGAAATTACGAAGGTCCTCATCATCTTGATGTACCTCTAAAAGAAGTACTTCCTATTATCATCGAAGCAGATGTTGGAGGGATTATGCTTCCATTTGCCAATCCCAGGCACCAACACGAAATCGAAGTTCTTAAGGAAATACATCTAAAGCCAAAACAATACCTCATTGCCGGCGTAATAGATACACTAACCAATTTTATAGAACACCCTGAAGTGATCGCGCAACGTCTAGAGCGTGCAGCCCAAGCGGTTGGTGACGCCAGAAGGGTTCAAGCCGGAACAGACTGTGGATTTGATACTGCAGCGGGAATGGGTCGGGTAACGCAGGATATTGTTTGGGCAAAGCTTAAAGCAATGAGGGATGGAACCGACCTTGCATCAGACAGATTACTTTAGTTATCTTCCTAATAAGGGTTGCTGATTTACCGCTAAAATAACAACGGCCTATGTTATAATGTAGGAGTAGAGATCCGTTTTTTTGCAGTATCAGGTTGGTCGTTGTTTTGAAATTTTTCTGTCGAAGGGAGAAATATTCTCAAACAATTTTTTAGTCAAACCTAGTTTGAAAAAGTGTTTAAACCCTCTCTTTGGAAAATATTTAACGCACCTAAGAAACAAGTCAACCAGCAATCTATCAGCTCAAATATAAAAAAGGAACTTACATAAGACAAAAAACTAGTTGACGTGGCAACACTTGTTCAAGGTGTTATAGTGCACATGGCTTTGCTTACTATTAAAAGACATTTTATCTCTATTGTTGGGGAATTAATCGGAAATGGCTTCAGAACAGCAGAATTTAATAACACAAAAACATTGGGAAATGGTGCTGGATGCTATTCCAGAAATCAACCACGATGCCGCACAAGAAGACTTTCAAGTACTTTTTAGACATTCTCGTTTAAACGCTGGAGATATCCTTCCAGCCAACGGGTTATATGTAGTAATCGCAGGTGCGGTTAGCCTGAAATTAAATGATGAAGAGTTAATGAAGGCTGGCCCCTTAGATTATTTTTATGAGGAATATCTTTTACTCGACGAGTTAAATGTAGAAGTTAGCGCTACCGCCCTTGCAAGCACCGAGGTGGCGTTTTTATCAAAGGAAAAGTGGGATACTCTCGAGGCTAAGAAACGAGAAAGATGCCTATCTGTTTTCTTTGGGGATTTAATAAACATACACAAGCATGAATTTCAGCAGCCTATAAATAGTTGCAATATTACAGCAGCAGCACTTAGCTTAACAGGTCTGGGTTTTCCAACCGAAGTTGACGATATTTTCAAAAGTTGTGCACTTCCGGTTTCTTACGTTGTCAACGAAGGAATGACTATTGGTGAATTGTATGACGTAGCTTCAAGTCACATCTTTGCAGAGGGCTTGAGGGACGAGGTAGGAGTGGAACTCTATTACTTTGACCGTGACGTAATTAATAATGAAGATCTATTCAAGGCCATCACTGAATCAAACCAAATTGGTGGCCGCAATGACATTCTTGTTGCGAATTTTGCTGTTGGACTGGCTCACGGAAACGAGAAACTAAAAGGCGGCCATTTTGCTTTAATAGCAAAATGCAACAAAAAGACGAAACTAGTCCATATGATGGATGTTCATCCCGAAAAATATGGCAAGATCTGGATTACATCAATCGACCGATTATACAATGCAATGACTGACCACGACACTAACGCTCATCGTGCTCGCGGCCTCATCAGATTTATTCGAAAGTCCGCTGTCGAAAACCGCCTTGATGCATTAGCTAAAAGCGATTGTTTTCCGGTAAACTGCACGCAATATATGGATCTAACACCAGAAAAAAGGCGGCATATTTTTGGTCGTGCTAGTTTAAACATGAATAGTCTCTACGTTCTTTCTATGGGACTGAGCTTTCTAGATAAACACGCTATCGATGTCGATGAAATTTTAGCTGCAGCAAATATTTCCTACACGAAAGCACTTTCGATTGAAACAACAGCTAAACAACTAGCAGAAATTGCAAATGAATATTTAACGCACCAAGAATTTTCAGAGGTAGATTGTTCTTATCTTAACTTTGAAGCAGACGAGGAAAAAACCAAAGATGTTTGGTTCAAAGAGCAACTATTAAAAATTGCCAATAATCCAAACGCCCACATTTTAGTTAATATTAATTACAATGATGTTCTGGGTCATACCGCCATTGGAGAAGTAAGTAGTACTTATCGAGAAACCGCGCCCCTAACAGAATTTTGGGTCGCATGTATCGACTACTCCTATGAAACTGATGTTGTTATATTAGCTGATATGAGCGTAGCATCATCACAGATTTGGCGAGCTCCGAGGTCGAAGGTTTTTCGAGGAATAAAGGAAGCGGAAACACTTGGCTTAGTGCTTTTAGAAAAGGCAAACCCGGATGAAAATCCACTCGAATTCAACAACATAATAACCCAAAATAAATTAGTTCTATTCTACAATGATGACGACCCGTGGTCATATATGCTCAAAAGCGTAATGAGCAATATTGGTATCACTGAGATACATCTAGTAGACGTAAGCGGCTTGGATATGTACTCGCTGAATCTCAAAAAAAAGCTGGCTATTCACAGCGGCAAGGAACGGACGCCTTACTTATACTTTAAGGGTCAGTGCCTCGGGGAAGTCGATGATATTATAACGATGGTTAAAAATGGCGACTTTCAAACACTCTTAAATGCTGAGGGCCTCTCGGTCTTGATGAGAAATGAAACACCAAGTCTTGATAATAATATTTTTAGTTATCCAAAAGGGGGGCTCGTAGAGCCAAGAGATGGAAAACATAATGTTTTATTATGCTGCTGCGGGTCTTCTGCTGCAGATAAAATCCCTGAGTTAGTTGAACGACTGGTTGACGCTGGTCACAATGTTAAACTTGTTCCGACTAATTCTTCTGAAACATTTTTTAGAGATTTTGGGATGGAACGTATTCTCTCCAAAATTAAACCAAGTGATATCTACAGAGATGATGACGAATGGAATTTCCGTTACACAGAATTTGGAATGCCAGTGCGAGCAGCTCATTTAGCACTTTGCGATTGGGCTGATTGTGTAGTGGTCGCACCTGTTTCTTGCAACTCAATGGGTAAAATAGCAAATGGTGTTGCGGATAACCTTCTCAGCTCTGTATTTGTTGCATGGCAATACCAACGAAAGCCCGTAATTTTATGTCCAGCGTGTAACACCAATATGTGGAATAATATTACAACCCAAAACAATGTTACTGCCCTCAAGCGTCTCGGTGCAACCATCGAGGGACCGCGTTCAGGTATTCTTTCAAACGGGCGGATGGGAACGGGAATGATGGCTAGCGTTGATGAAATTATTTCTACGCTAGAAACTGAGTTTTTAACTCTCGATGACAAAGCAAAAACAGTTATGCGTTGGGGAAAGGCCGCGGGTGAGTCCGCAGATCCCCTCAACTGGCGTAAAATATACAGAGCAATTGACGAGGACATTGTTGGGGTAAATATTTTAGACGATGAAAACGCCGATTCGCTATTACATTATGCGGCTGGCGGCGAAGGAAAAGTCACCGAAAGTGGTATCGAGCGAGGTAGAGCCGCTATAGAACCAATGAAAGAACTTATAAAAAGAGGAATCAATATCAATTTAAGAAATGACCACTATTTCTCTCCGCTGCATGTTGCAATGAGCAGTGGTTCCTTACAAGCGGTAAATATTCTTTTAGATGCTGGCGCCGAAGTTTCCCATAGCCTAAAATTTATGGAAAACGCCGACATCCCAATAGAAATAAAACAGAGGCTAAACCAATACTCGCAACAAAATAACATGAAGCCAGCCTCAACCGCCGATGGTGAAAAATATGGTCGTTTAGTTGAGACAGAAGATGTTCTTTATTTTACATACGGCAGTCTAAAAAAAGGCTTTCCGAATTTTAATGACCATGCAGATATCCTTAATAACTTCATCGGAGAGGCTAAAACCCGACAGTCTTTCCCTCTCGTCGTACCCTTTGAGCCAAGCTGTACGAATCCACATTGTCCCTATCTTCACAGGATGGCCGCTCTGCTAGATATTCGAGGGAAAGGTCACAGAATTAGGGGGGAGTTATATAGGATTAAAAGCGACAACCTACAAAAACTCGATAAATTAGAGGGTTATGTAGGACCTAATATGGACGAAAATATTTATCTAAGAAAAAAAATTACCGTGCTTTTAGATAACGACATATGTGAGGCCTATACCTACTTTATTGCAGATACCGAGACACATCTTGACTTCCTAAAGCAAGGAACAGCAGAGATGATCAATAACTATAGCTTGGATATGGCAAAAGGAGAACTCAAACCCGGCTGGGAGGAGCCCTCAAAGTAAATGAAGTTAATGAGTTTAACCCTGCTAAACTTGCCAAAATTTTCGGATCATTTTCTTAACGTCAATACAGCAAGCAAATAATTCCAAACTTAATTCTGGACAATAAAAATGCTAAATGGAGGATGTTTCAAACTCTCACTAGTGCTGTGGTCCAGAAACTATGCTATTTTTCGACCAACTTAGCCTGTAATTGGAAGTAAGACCATGCAATTTGCCAGTCGAATGAACCGGATAGAAACATCCGCCAGTGCAATGATGTCGCAAAAAGCAAGAGAAATGAAGCTTGAAGGACGGGATGTTATTGCGCTTAGCTCCGGACAACCTGACTTTCCAACGCCCTCACATATTATTGAAGCTGCAATGCAAGCAGCTAACAGAGGCGAAACAAAGTATACAACTATTAGTGGGAGTAATGAGCTCAAAGATGTAGTAGCTGAAAAATTCAAACGCGAAAATGATCTAGTGTTTGGACGCGACGAAATAATTATAGGTAATGGCTCCAAACAAGTAATCTATAACGCCTTTATAGCAGGAACAGAAGCAGGCGGCGAAGTTATAATGCCGGCACCATTTTATGTTGCCTACATGGACATGATAAAATTTGCAGAAGCTACACCGATAATTATACCCTGTACCGAAGAAGATGGTTTTAAGCTTAGACCTGACCAATTAGAAGCAGCAATTACAAAAAAAACTGAATGGTTATTGCTTAACTCCCCGAATAATCCAACAGGCGCCGTATATAACGAAAAAGAATTGCAAGCACTTGCTGATGTACTAGCCAAGTATCCCTACGTGAAGATTCTGACAGACGACATTTATGAACATATCCTCTTTGATAACGCCAAATTCAAAACAATCGTTAATGTAGCTCCCGAATTAAAGACACGCACAGTAATTGCAAATGGCGTTTCAAAATCATATGCCATGACTGGATGGCGGGTGGGTTATGCCGCTGCGCCTGCTGCTATGGTTAAAGAAATGACCAAATTACAATCCCTCGTTACTTCAGGTGCATCTTCCATTAGCCAAGCTGCAGCTATCGCTGCATTAACTGGACCTCAAGAATTCATCGTTTCAAGATCAAAGTCTTTTCAGGAACGCCGAGATTTAGTCGTATCTATGATAAACCAGTCAGATGGTTTGAATTGTCCGACCCCCAGTGGAGCATTTTACGTATATCCTTCTTGCAAAGGCGTAATCGGTAAAAAGACACCACAAGGTAAGCAAATAGCGACAGACCACGACTTTGTAAAATTCCTGCTCGAGTATCATAATGTGGCAACAGTTCATGGCGGAGCCTACGGGGTATCGCCATATTTCAGGATCTCATATGCCTCCAGCATCGATGAGCTAACTGATGCATGCGAACGCATTCAACGCGCCTGCGCAGAGCTACAATGAAAAATACCCCTCGCATAGTAATTAAAAGAAAGGCGAAACACGATGAAACTTAATGATCAGGTGGCCCTTGTCACGGGAGCTGGAAGTGGAATTGGTGAGGCAATCGCCATTGGTTTTGCAAAAACTGGTGCCAAAGTTGTTTGTGCAGATAAAAATCTGACGGGGGCAGAGAAAACAGCAAACACGATTTTAAAAAATAATGGCAATGCTATTGCGATCAAAGCAGATGTATCAAACCCAGCAGATTGCAACAGTCAAGTTGAGGCAACTATAGAAAATTTTGGCACCATAGATATTTTGGTTAACAACGCAGGCGTAGGTTTTCACCGTTTGTTTATCGATACTACTCTAGAGGATTGGAACCGCGTTATCGGGATTAATTTGACAGGTAGCTTTTTGACCGCCCAAGCAGCAACTAAGGAGATGATCAAAAACCATGGTGGAAAGATAATTAATATTGGTTCAATTTCTGGTCAAAGAGGTGGGACCGGCAGGGCTGCTTATGGCGCGTCTAAAGCAGGCCTCATGCAACTTACAAGAGTGATGTCGGTAGAGCTTGCGCCACTAGGAATTGCTGTTAACGCTATTGCTCCAGGTCCAATACAAACGCCATTGACTAATCACGGACCAGAACAGAAGAAGGCGTACCTCGATAGGATCCCCGCCCGCACTTATGGAGATACTGACGCGATAACAGCTGCTACTATTTTCTTGGCATCGAAAGAGGCTCAGTTTATTCATGGCACTACCCTCAATGTCGATGGTGGTTTTAATGCAGCTGGTCTTATATTCAGTACTGATGAAATGCTCAGCTACGAAAGCGGCCCCGCAGATTCGTGGTCTAAGCCCTCTTAAAAAAATGAGAACTTTACTTAGAGGACCCTTTAAATCTCAAAACTCCAGCTTTCAGGTATTATACGATAGGCTCCATCCTCAACCTTCACATATGAAAAACCGGGGAAGTGCAAGTGCATACCGGCTACCAAAATTCTGTCTTGAGAAACCATATCGAAAGTGCGCCGTCTAGCTAGTACCGCCGCTTCAGGATCTGTGTCAAAGGCCATGGTGACTTCTGGCTTTTTCATCTGAATATCGGGGACGTGGCATATATCTCCCCAGATCAAAAGTGAGTGCTTACCGGACTCTATAAGATACCCTGTGTGCCCAGGCGTATGGCCTGAAAGATCAATTGCGCGTACGCCTGGCAAAACTTCTCCCAGCGCATTTTTCCTTCTGTCCATGTATGGTGCTATTTGTTTTCTTGCCTCACGGAAATACCGTTCCCGCTGACTTTCATTGGCCGCCGACATGGCCGCATCATCGTGCCAATGGTCAACGTCACGTTCTGAAACAACAAGTTCAGCGTTTTCAAAAAATCTATTACCATCAACATCTAACAAACCATTTGAATGATCAGGATGCATATGTGTTAAAAGTATAGAAGCAATTTCGTTGGGATTAATGTTAACTAAGTCGAGAAAATATGGCATTTTTCCGAGTGTTTTCCCCATCGTTTCGCCAGAACCAGTATCGATAATGGCAACCGTATCGGCACTTTGGATCAAATAACAATTGACTGATATTCTTGGAGGAGCAATTTGAAAACTCTCCTTCAAAATACGTTCAGCCTCATTTTCTTGGATATTTTGAAGAACACCATAAGGCGCATCTATAAAACCGTCCGATATGGCTGTGACAAGGATATCGCCAATTTTACGATGATAAATTCCTGGCGTGTGTGTATAACTCATATCTATGTGAAAACTTTCTGCTTTGGCACAAACGGAACGTAAAATGACTCATTCTAAAAACAGATAGACTAACATACGGTTCAAATTTTTGTGTAATTAGTTTTATAGCATTTGAAATATCATGGAACTGCCTTTCTTGAGTGACGAAGACCTTTTCGAAAACTGCCCTCCTCAAACAGTGTGTTCAGTTTGTGGGTCGAATGAAATTCGACCCTTTATGCTTGTTGGTGATAAATATTATTGGACATGCAATGTTTGCAAAGCCCGTATTTTAAGTTGTAAACACTGGCTTTCAAAAGAAGAAGAATTCAAGTACTACCAAACTCACCAAAATATATCTAGCGACCCAGCTTACCAGGAGTTTGCAGCCCAACTTGCATTGCCTATTTTAGACAAGTTAGTTCCTAATAGCAGCGGTTTAGATTTTGGTTGCGGTCCTGACTCTGCACTAAGCGCGATTTTGAGACAACACGGTCATAATATGACTTTATACGATCCGTTTTTTTTTCCCGCTAAAAAATCTTTGAAAAAAACCTACGACTTTATTGTGTGTTCAGAAGCTGCGGAGCATTTTCATCAACCGGCAAAAGAGTTTAAAAAGTTTAATAGTTTGCTAAACGAAAACGGCTGGCTCGGTATAATGACTAATTTCCAAACCGAAAATGCTCGGTTCAAAAATTGGCATTATCGTCGTGACCCAACCCATGTTGTTTTCTACAGGAAGGAGACATTTGAAGTAATAGGAAAACAATTCAGATGGGCAGCCTATTTCCCATCGCGGAATGTAGTAATTTTTCAAAAGATATGACTAGCATTGTAGGAATTCTTCTCATTCAACAATTTCTGCTGTCTCTACAACTGCCTGGAACAGAACATTAGCTCCAGCCGTAGCCCACTCTGGGTGAATTTCTTCAGCCTCATTGTGAGACAAACCATCTACGCATGGGCACATAATCATAGCGGTCGGTGCGACGCGATTTATCCAACAAGCATCGTGCCCGGCGCCTGAAACAAGATCTCGATGTGAATATCCTAATTTGGTTGCGGCATCCCTCACACGCCCTACACAATCTTGGTCAAAAGTAACTGGATCAAAACCACCCACACTTTCGATCTCCATATCTAATCCAATTTTGTTTGCGATATCCTTGCCACCTTGCTCTAGTTGTTCCTTCATCGCTTCCAGGACACCTTTTTCCGGATGTCTAAAGTCTACGGTGAATATTGCTTTCCCAGGAATAATATTTCGTGAGTTCGGAAATATTTCGCAGTGCCCAATTGCCCCAACAGCAAGGGGCGCATTAGCTAGGGCTATGTCGTTTACCAATTGCGTAATTTGCGCCATTCCTAGCCCGGCATTTATTCTCATGGGCATAGGCGTAGATCCAGTGTGGCTCTCCTTGCCGGTAAGCGTAATCTGCAACCAACTTAACCCTTGTCCATGAGTAACCACTCCAATTTGTTTTTTTTCTTTCTCTAATATTGGTCCCTGTTCGATATGGAGTTCAAAAAAAGCATGCATTTTACGAGAACCAACTTCCTCGTCTCCCACCCAACCGATGCGCTCCAACTCTTGGCCAAACGTCTTACCGGTCGCATCTTGACGTTCGTAGGCCCAGTCAAGCGTATGAACACCAGCAAAAACTCCAGACGCCACCATCGCAGGCGGGAAACGCGTCCCTTCCTCGTTTGTAAAATTTACGATAACAATTGGGCGCTTTGTTTTAACCCCTGTTTCATTTAACGTTCTTACGATTTCTAAACCCGCTAGGACCCCCAAAATACCATCATACTTCCCACCTGTTGGTTGAGTATCCAGATGACTCCCAACGTAAACAGGCAGAGCATCGGGGTCAGTACCTTGTCTTGTTGCAAACATACTCCCCATTTTATCTACGGAAACAGTCATATCAGCTTGTTCACACCAACGCTTAAATAAGTGGCGCCCCTCAGAGTCTTCGTCAGTTAACGCCTGTCTGTTATTGCCGCCAGCTACACCAGGCCCAATCTTTGCCATCTGCATAAGAGAGTCCCACAATCGATCACCATTTGTCCTTAAATTATTTTTTTGATCCACGGCAACATCCCTCTGATTTTTCTCTGCGGGTTACACCCAACAACATCTACTAACTTTTAAATTATTCGCACTTTTGAGAAGATCCCTGTTTGTTTTAAAAAAATATACTAAATGCCCGATTTAATAACCAGAAATATTAAAAGACACCATCATCTCACTTTGTCACACCTCGTGAGGTAGAATTTTGGCTGCTGCTCTCTCTCCTCCCCTTTTCATTTGACTATCTACTAGAGAAATGCGTTATGTACGGGAAGATGCGAAAAATCTGCCCGACTAGTTTATCGTCAAACGATAAATGCTGTTTGGTCTAAATCCAAATTTATCTCGAAAATGACCAATCAAAAAAGATAAAAAAACGTCAAACCTTTTAGAAAGCCTGCTCGTGCACAAAACAACTTTTAATTGCCTCGGACTGACTAAGCGCATTGTACAGACCTTAAAAAAACAGCAATATGCTTTTCCTACACCAATACAAGAGAAAGCTATCCCACTCCTTATTGAACGAAACGACCTTTTGGGAATTGCACAGACGGGCACGGGAAAAACAGCTGCATTTGGCCTTCCTATTCTCCATCACTTGAGCTTGGAAGAAAAGAGACCCGTGGCGAAATCTACCCGTGCTCTTATACTTGCACCTACACGCGAACTAGCAGTGCAAATAGGTGACGCATTAAAGGTGTACGGACGAGACATTCCCTTAAGACACACCGTTGTTTTTGGAGGCGTAGGGCAAAATGCGCAAGTCACGGCCATGAGACGCGGCGTAGATATTTTAGTTGCGACCCCCGGACGTCTTTTGGATCTCTTTAATCAAAAACACATACGACTTGATTTTGTAAGTTATTTTGTCCTCGATGAAGCCGACAGAATGTTAGATATGGGATTCATACACGACGTTCAGAAAATTACAGCTTTACTGCCCACTGAAAGGCAAACACTTTTATTTTCAGCCACAATGCCGCCAGGAGTAATCCGTTTGGCTAATAAAATTCTGCATAACCCCAAAGAAGTGTCTGTTGCGCCAACTGCTACCCCTGTCAAAACGGTTGAACAAAAAGTTATATTCATAGATCGAGAGAAAAAAAGAAGTTGCCTTGTAAAACTTCTGCAAGAGGCGACGTTTGATCGAGTCATTGTATTCACAAGGACTAAGCACAAAGCAGGAAAACTTGCAGAACAACTTACTAAGTCTGGAATAAAAAGCGATTCTCTACATGGAGATAAGTCACAGTCCGCTAGACAGAAGGCCCTAGATTTATTTAAGTCCGGAAAAGTTAGCGTGTTAGTCGCAACTGACATAGCATCCCGCGGAATAGACGTCGATGACGTGACACACGTGATAAATTATGAGCTGCCAATGGTACCTGAGGACTATGTCCACAGGATCGGAAGAACAGCAAGAGCTGGCGCATCAGGTTCTGCGCTTTCATTATGTGATAAAAGCGAAATCCCTCATTTAACAAAAATTGAACAGCTCATAAAAACAAAGATCGAAATTCTAGAAGGCGAAAGACCTCAATCGGACCCCCCCGAGAGATCCGGAAAAATTAGTAAAAAGAAAAGGAAGAAACGGAAAAAGTCTTTCAAAAAAATAGTTAACTTTTAATTTTTTTTATATACTCTTTCTCTTAAACTAAAGTGGAAGTTTTAACACACGACTAAAGTCGAAGTAACGTTGAGAGAGGTATTGAGATGAGCTATACGCTAAACCAATTCGCTGACGACTGTCGCGAAGCTTTACAAGCAGATCCTGGAGACAAGGGTTTAGAAAAGGTGAGGCAGGCGGTGTCGAAAGCCTGCAATGATCAAGATTTTATTTCACAGCATTTAGGCCCGGAAAATGATGAGCCACGGAAAATATTATATGAAGACCCCAATCTGGGGTTTTGCATATTAGCTCATGTTTATACCGGTGAGCGTGGCAGTCCTCCTCACGACCATGGCCCCAGTTGGGCAGTATATGGACAAGCTGCTGGCAAGACGGAGATGACAGACTGGAAATGTCTTAAGAAGCCAACGTCGGATGAGCCGGGGCTGGTGGAAAAAGTAAAGACATATACTTTAGAGCCTGGTATGGCTTACGCCTACAAAATTGGCGATTTACATTCACCCTACCGAAAGGATACAACAAAATTAATTCGTGTAGAGGGTATTAACATGGATAATGTTACCCGCGATACTTACATGGTGGCGCCAGATTAAATTAGGGAAACACAGCCTGGCGTTATTCGTCGAGCGTAGGACCAGAACCGCAAACTCTCGTCTGTCGCATTAAGCGTCTATATTTGTCTGCATCGTAACCCTTACCACGATGGAGAAGACACCGGTTGTCCCAAATCACTAAATCGCCGGGTTGCCACTCGTGGGTGTAAATGCACTCTGGCTGTGTTGCTTTTACCAGGAGGTCATCCAAAAGTTCCCTTCCCGCGTCCTCTGCCCAACCAGCTATGGATTTCGCATGGGATCCAATATAGTAGTTCTTTTTCTTATTGGCTGGGTTCTTTCTAACAAGCTTCTGATGAACGGGAGGAAGTGAGGCAGCGTGTGCTGGGTCTACATCTGCGACTTTTGATCGAGAAAAAACATAATCGTGGATTACTTCCAGCGGCTCAATCAGATCTCGAACTTCACTAGACAGCTTCGAATAAGCAGCCCGAGCACTTACATACTCCGTGTCACCGCCATGCTTCGGCACCTCATAAACTGACATTATTGATACAAAACTCGGAACTTTGCGGAAAGAAGAGTCGGAATGCCACATATTATTCCCTGTCAAAAAGCGCGTTTGTTTGTGACTGTTGCCTGCAACGCTACCGTCTGATTGCACATTTCCAATGGTTCCAAAATAGTTAACCACGCCGTCTCTTCCCAAAGAAACGTGATTTGGTTCAGGTTCGCCTAACTTTTTCGTAAATTCTAAATGAGACTGGTCATTTAGATGCTGGCTAGGGAAAACAACTAAGGAATAATTGTCTATCCATTCTTTTATTTGAAGCACTTCATTGTTACTGAGATCATCTTTCAACGATAACCCCGTAACCATTAAACCAAAATCTTTATGAAGTTGCTTGCGTTCAGTAGACGACATTTTTTTTCCAATATTTTTTTTACATAATATTGCCAGCGTTTATAATACATAGAATCATAAATTCTTTGCGAATATTTTCATTTAAAGGGATAAAATTATGGCTGTGGTTGAAACAGAACGGCACGGACAAATTTTCATAATAAGAATGAACCGACCTGAACGGTTGAATGCGATGGGCCGAGAGTTGATGGAAGCTCTTGCCGAACAATGGACACTATTTCGCAAGGACCCTGACTTAGAGGTGGCGATATTTACAGGGACAGGGAGGGGATTTTGCGCAGGTGAGGACATGAAAGAGTCGCTGGAGGAAGGAGCCCCTGGAGCAAAAGAAATCTCAATTGAAGACCCATTTATGTCTATGGAATTAGAAAAACCCGTAATTGGTGCCATAAATGGTTTTGCCATGGGTGGTGGCTTTATGTTGGTTGAACGAACGGACCTAAGAGTAGCATCCAGTAACGCGATCTTTGAAGTTTCAGAAGCAAAACGATGGCTATTGGGTGGTTACAACCATGGAAAAATTGCTAATTTACCCTACCCCATCGCTATGGAGATGGCCTTGGGGTTCCGTTTTACAGCCGAACGATTTTACGAATTAGGTTTTTTAAATCGAGTTGTTGAACCTGAAAAACTTATCCCTACAGCATTAGAAATGGCAGAACATTTGTTAACGCTTCCCCCAGCCGCACGCGTAAATACTGTGCACATGATGCGCCAAATGCGTCCTAATACAACGAAACAGCAGGATTTGCTAGCTGATGCATTACATCAACATGGAGACTTGAGTGACCGTATGGAATCTCGTGCTGCCTTTGCAGAAAAACGGAAACCAAATTTCAATGGTTGGCTCCGACAAGAAGATCGTTACAATATGCCATCCTTAGATGACTTTCCGAAATAACAAACTAGAAAATTCGGTCAGTTGGTTCATACCCTCTATTTCAGGACAAAAGTAGTTTTGAAAATTCATTCTTTAAAACTATAGTTTGTCGAATTCTGTAATTTCTGACTCTTACAATGACTAAGTGATCAGGGCATCAATATGCGGAAATACCCCCATCCGCTGGAATGGTGGCACCGTTTATCATTCTAGACTCATCAGACGCAAGAAAGAGTGCAATATTCGCAATGTCTACTGGGTCACCTGCCCCAAACTCATAACTCCCGTATGTTGAAACAGTTGCCGCGCGCCGATTTGACTTAGGTTTATTGCTATAACGACTTTTAATTCGATCAGTCGCGATCATGCCCGGGCATATAACATTTGCTCTAACGCCATCTGAGGAATAAGCCCCAGCCAAACTACGTGTGAAGGAAATCAACCCACCCTTCGCCGCTGAGTAAACGTGGGCCGGATGATTTCCTCTCAACGCTACAACCGATGAAACATTTATAACGCTGCCACCGCCACACGCTATTATGTGAGGTATTCCATGGCGAGCGCATAAAAATGGTCCCATTAGATCCAGTGGTATTGTTTTTTGCCACACGTCCATATCTACTTCGGTAACAACTGAATCATTAACAACCGATCCGCCTGCACAGCTAAACAAAACATCTATACGCCCAAACTTAGCCATCGATCGCTGCATTAATTGTTCAACACTACTCTCATTTGTGACATCTGTGTGAACGAAAAAAGCATGTTCACCAATTCTAGCCGCGACGTCGGTTCCTTTTTCTTCATCAATTTCAGCAACAACTACACGTGCACCCTCGCGCGCAAATATCTCTGCTGACGCTTCAGCAATTCCCGCACCCGCGCCAGTTATAACAGCAACTTTTCCAGCTAATCGCACTTTCTCACTCTCCCAACTATTTTTCTATATATAAAACTAGTAACGAAGTCGCTAATTTATTTGTTAAGCGTATTCTGTGCTATTCAAAATTTTTGAGAAAAAGCGATCTTTGTCGGTATAGCGCCTCACAAACTATTTAGAAAATTTAGCAGGCCCGATTGCGTTTTTTCATCCGGCAAATGAAGTCGATCCACCTTTGGCTCCCAACTATCTTCCTTAAATTCCTTTAATCCCTTTTTCAAATAAGGCTCTTTCGTATCGAGGGCATCGAGCTTACTCTTAGAGAAGTTAACTAATGCCCAAGATTGGAAATTCATGTGCTCGATCTTCTTTCCAATTTCAATGCATTTCTCAAAATTTTCCGAATAAAAATATGCAAGGGTCAAGTCGGTATATCGGTTATCTGAATTTATTTGTCCTTGCGGAACGGGGTCGAGAGAAAGCGCTTTCTCAAGCAGCTCCACAGCTTCATCCGCCTTACCAACCCTTGCTAAAACTTCGCCATATCCAGCAAGAACGCGAGGGTCATTCGGGTTCATATCGTAAGCTCTTCGGCCGTGTTCTTCGGCTAATTGATACTCGTGCCGACTCAAATAGACGGCAGACAGCATTCTATGGCATTCAAAGTCATTCTCGTTGACCTCTAATGCTTTGGAAATATTTTCCATCCCCTGATTGATTATGTCGTTGGCATCCCCTTCAATGAAGCCTCGGAAGGCCCCCTGGCCAAGGGTACAGGCTTTCCACGCATAGGCTTGTGCATTTGATGGATCTGCCCTTATCGCTTTATCAAAAAACTCTAACGCTTGTGCATTCGCATCTTTATCAAACCTATGGTGCATTTCCTTACCGCGTAATAAATATTCATAGGACGATATATTTTCTGTGGCCTTACGTTTAGCTCTCTGTAGACTAGAAATTTCTATTTCTCCTAATAGAGATATTGTAATTGTACGAACTATCTCGTCCTGTAAATCGAAAATATCTTCTATTACCCTGTCGTACCTATCTCTCCAGACAGCTTTACCACTCTCGACTTCACTCAGCTCTAACGATATTCTAACGCGTTTCCCGGAGGATCTGATTCCTCCCGAAATAATGAAATCCAGATCATGAGTCGCTGCAAATGATGAAGTATCCTCATCATTATCTCTGAAATCAAAACTGGTTTTACTCGATACAATTTCAAATTCCCTTATCATGGAAAATTCGGTAATTAGATCTTCAACGATTCCGTCTGCAAGGTAGCCGCTATCTTCATCTCTTCCGTCGTTTGTGAAAGGTAAGACGGCCAGCCTTGGTTTCTTACTGACAACCTCCAAATTATTATCAGCAGTCTCTGTCACGTTCGCAGGCTGAACTTCCACACCTGTAACACTCTCTTGAATATCTTTAGTAATGTAAAAAACTTCAAATTCGTCCGAAATATTCTTTAAAGCACGAGTGCCTGCGGGGGTCACGGCAAAGTTAACTCTTTTCTGAACCTGCTCTTGAACAATCCTAGACAAAAGTACCTTGCCAGGTTCACATTGTGCTTCCAACCGTGCTGCTATATTCACGCCACTACCATATATGTTATCGCCTTCAATGATCACATCATCTACATGTATACCGACACGCCATTCTAGTTTCGGCCCCTGTTCAATAGCTTCATTTCTGGAGAAAAGGGCTTCCTGAAATTTCATAGCAGCGTGAACACATTCAACAGGACTACTAAAGTCCGCAATAACAGAGTCCCCGGCAGTATGAAAAATTCTCCCACCATGCTCTTCAACGATTGGATCAATAATATCGCGGCATGCAGCTAAATTGGCTAGCGTCAGCTCTTCCTGCGTTTCCATGAATCTACTGAAGTCAACGCAGTCAGTGGCTAGAATGGTAGCCAGCTTTCTATTAACCTTTGCCATCTTAATTTAAGTTCCCAAAATTTTCCTGAGCCAAAATTATAAATTGAATTAATTTACCTTTACTATTGAAGCCTCACGTATTCAAAGTCCCCCGTTTTATTGTCTATTCCAATACGTGGCGGCGAAATCCATCCAGCGAATGACCCTGGCTCGGTTACTTGCTCCATTAACGATGAAACAAAAGCGCCATCGTCCGCAGATGGCAACCAATCATCTTTTCTGTTAAGAAACTCTTCTTGCGTTAAACTATCTCCCTCAGGCGTGGTGTCTATATTAGAAAACAACCCTATAGAACGGTTAAAACTTACGCTTGGCAGCCGAATTTCAAAATCAATTCCATTTTTATTTATTTGGCGGTTCCAACGTCTTACACCACTATCAGTTTCTCGGGTATAATCGTCCCTTAGCCGCATATTCAGTGCTGTAAGTGCAGGTTCGTCCACAAGTTTAAATGTTCCATCAACAGGTTTTAATACGGGGTAGGTAGCATTGATCAATTGATGATCATCTTCAATTTTGTCCTCTCTGTAGCGCCCCTTCAAGCTATTATTGAAAGCAGTAGCAGCATTTGTTGAAATTTCCGAACCAAACAAGTCCAACGATAGAGAATAATGGAGGTTTGCTTTCTTTTGAAGTGTTGGCAGATCAATGACTCCCAAGGCTCTTATTCGATCGATGTCAAAGGGATTTTCTATACCCGCTTGATTCATAGCATCACATGTTCGTTGTATTACCCTACTAACGCCTGACTCACCAACAAACATATGATGCGCCTCTTCAGTCAGCATGA
Source organism: uncultured Alphaproteobacteria bacterium (assembly GCA_902589475.1). Lineage (GTDB taxonomy): Bacteria > Pseudomonadota > Alphaproteobacteria > Thalassobaculales > Thalassobaculaceae. The sequence goes on from CACITD010000002.1 coordinate 21,201, forward strand.
AACGTGTTGTTCTGGCCAATGGATCAAAACCCGATTGAGCCAAGCTTTCCAGCTGCATTTTTCCATCACGATCGGTAAAATAGGTAAACATAAAAAAACTTAACCAATCAGGCGTCGCCTCATTGAACGCACCTAACATACGCGGTCTATCCTCATCGCCGGAACGGCGAATTAAAAGGCCCTCTGCTTCACTTCTGCCTTCTTTTCCAAAGTATTTCTGTAGCAAGTAAACCATTGCCCATAAATGACGCGCCTCTTCAACATTCACCTGGAAGAGATTCCTCATATCATATAGAGAAGGTGCAGTCGCACCCAAGTGTCTCTGTTGTTCTACGGACGCGGGCTCGGTATCACCTTGAATCACGCAAAGCCGCTGTAACATTGCTCGGTACTCTCCTGGAACTTCTTGCCACGCAGGTTGGCCCTTATGCTGCCCGAAACCGATCAATCTGTTTTCTTCTTTTGGCGCAAGAAGCACACCCCAGCGATATTCAGGCATCCGTACATAATCAAACTTAGCCCATCCACCAGGCTCGACTCCCACCGCAGTTCGCAAGTAGACAAGGGAGTTCTGAAAGCCTTCTGGCCCCATCTCATTCCACCAACTCAAATAGCCTGGATGCCACTTTTCAAGAGCTTTAAGCACACGTCTATCGCTCGAAAGTCCAACATTATTTGGTATAGATGTTTCATAATCAACAGCATTAGCGTCCAGCATTAGATGTGCACCTCTTCACCAGTCAAATCAAAATAATTAATGTACTTTTTACACTCTTTTTTTATCGAAATCAGCTTTTTTTCCGGTCCCATATAATTTTAGAGCACCGTTATCACCCACTGCATTCGGTCTTTGAAAAACCCAGTTTTGCCAGGCTGTTAATCGGCCAAAAATTTTAGTTTCCATTGTTTCAGGTCCAGCAAAGCGCGTGTTGGCTTCCATCGCGCTTAGAGCGTCTGGCGAAAAACTAGTCCTCTCCTCTAAAAAAAGACGCACTTCATCAGCCCAATCTATGTCATCACAAGACGCAGATACTAAGCCAAGTCTGTCCGCTTGCTCCGCAAATATAGGAGTATTCAATTTCAACTCAATATCCCCCAACATTTCCTGTTCGCCTAAAAAACGTGTTTCAAGTCTGGAAAGACCATTACACATGGGGTGTCCCCCAAAGTTACATGAAGTTAGAATAATCGCGGCTTCAATATCATCAAACTCCTCAAAAATGCCTTCACACATAAAAGATCTATCTGAAGCAAATATTATTTCAGCTAAAAAACCCCCGAAACAACTATCAGGCGTTATCAATGAAATTAAAGATCGAGAGGTTAGGTCTACCCTTTTTAAAACTCTTGTCCAATAGAGAAGTATTTCTCTTACCAACCAATGGCCCTTATTTTTCTGTAAGAAATTACAATATTCCACTACTTCAGATGGGCTGCCAGTCGATTTGAATACAATAACTCCAATTTCTAGTTCATTGAACCTTATTTGAAGAAGCGCATCGTCTAATTCTCTTGCAACCCGAAGGGCCCAAAATCTATCTCCCTCTTCCAACAATTGATCAATACTATTGGGCGCATCTTCATTTGGTCCTAATATCGTTATTTCCCCAACGCCCAACTTAGAATCTAAATCAACTTTCACGGCAGAATACTTCCAGGAATTATTTTCCATTTTTAATTTTAAGGGATTAAGCTTTATCCCTTTTTGGTCGTTTGGGCGGTCCGAACGAATTGCAATTTCGCAGGCACGCTGTTCCACAAGCTCGTTAAATTTAGTTGTTGAGACGATATCATCCACCAGTTTCCATTCTAATGCGCGCGCCCCCCTTACGCCTGCCTCAGTTGAACAGAATATATCTGCACGATCACGGCGAACCATACGTTTGTCAGTCACTCTTGTGATACCGCCGGTCCCAGGCAATACTGCAAGTAGTGCGACCTCAGGCAAGGATACTGATGATGAGCCATCATCAACTAAAATTATATGTTCTGTCGCAAGCGCAAGCTCGTAGCCACCACCTGCACAAGCTCCCTCAACGGCTGCAATGTAAGTCTGCCCTGAATTCTGGCTCGCATCTTCAATTGCATTACGAGTTTCATTTGTAAATTTGCAAAAATTCACTTTATCTGCGTGGCTGGCAGCGCCCAGCATTTTAATATTTGCTCCAGCACAAAACACCCTATCTTTGCCCGACTTTAGGATAACGACTTTCACATTAGGGTGTTCAAACCGTAATCTTTGGACAGCGTCATTCAATTCAATATCCACTCCTAAATCATAGGAGTTCAATTTAAGTTCGTATCCTTTATGAAGACCGCCATTTTCATCAACGTCTAGAACAAGTTCGGCACGTTCGCCAGAAACATTCAATTTCCAGTGTTTATATTTTGAAGGATCAGTCAAAAAATTTACACGCATTGGCTCTATTGCCTCCGAATAAAAACTGGATTAATCACCTAAATGAAGTATGCCCAAAATATCAAGGAATGTTGAAATTTAACGTTTGTTATCACTAGGTACAACTTTGCACTACCGAATTCTAAGTCTAAACTATCAGGCTTATAAATAAAGGTTCTTTCGTATTGTTTAATATTTAATCAATCTAATCATAGGCTGCCGACAAAATAGAGGAGAGTACAATGTCTACTGAGCGTACCAACGTGTTACGTGAACTTATTAAATCAAAGACATTTCTACATTTACCCTCAGTTTATGACCCGATAGGAGCCAGGCTGGTTCAGCAATCTGGCTTCGAGGCAACCTATGTAGGCGGCTATGTCTCCGGCGCTTCCAAGGCTATTACAGAGCCATTATTGACGCTAACCGAACAAGTGGAAATAGCATCACAAGTTGCTTTGTCAGTAACGATACCAGTGTTAGCAGATGCGGGAGCCGGCTTTGGCGAACCACTCCATACGAGTAGAACGGTAAAGGAGTTTATTGCTGGTGGATTAGCCGGCATACATATTGAAGATCAACTTTTCCCTAAACGGGCTCATTACCACAAAAATATGGTACATGCGATTAAGGCTACTGAATTCATAGATAAAATTAAATTTGCATGTAAAACACGTGATGAGCTGGACCCCAACTTTTTAATTATAGCTAGAACTGACACATGTCGAGAGCTGGGATTAGAAGAAGCCATTTCGCGAATAAATTTAGCAGCCGAAGTTGGTGCCGATATGGGCCTGCTATTCCCTAGAACAAACGAAGAAGCTGTCGAAGCTGTGCATCAAAGCAAAATCCCCTTGGTTTATGTTCAGAGCCGGGGAAACCGAGATAATCGCCCCCTGTTTTCCCGAAATGAACTTGAAGATATGGGGTACGCAATGTGTATAGACGCGCAAGTAATGCTGCTTGCATCTTTCGACGCACAGCGCCAAATGCTGGGTGAATTAAAAGAGACCGGAGATTTTTCATTCCTCTCTCAGGAGAATAACATCCAGATACGCCAAGAAATCGAAGATATAATAAATCTCGAGGAATACTATAATATAGAGAAATCAACAGTCGAAAAAGAATAACTTAACAATCTATTTTTCAAAATCTACTAACGCTCGTTTTTCCAATACCGGTCTTTTAGAAGCCTTTTGTAGAGTTTGCCATTTTCCTGCCTTGGCAGTTCTTCTACGAAGTCGACTGACCTAGGGCTCTTTATTTTTCCAACCTTTATTAGGCAAAATTCTATTAATTCTCTCTCCAAATCATCTTGTTCAAAAGACTTTTGAATGGGAATAACGACCGCCTTAACTTCCTCCCCAAATTCATTGTTTGGAGCACCTATAACAGCAACATCTTTTACTGCTGGATGACCAAGCAAATGGTTTTCTATTTCTTGCGGATAGATATTCACTCCCCCCGAAATGATTGTGTTTGCTTTTCGATCGGTCAGGTATAAATAATCACCGCTATCGAGATAACCAATATCCCCTAGGGTAGACCATCCATATTGGTTTCGTGAGTCTTTGGTTTTTTGAGGGTCATTGTGATATTCGAATTTCGGACTGTCAGAAAAATAGATTAGTCCTGTTTCCCCTCTTGGTAATTCTTCACCATCGTCACCGCATATGCGGACCTTTCCAATTTTAGCTTTGCCTACTGACCCGCGATGCCGCAACCATTCTTTTGAGTCGATCACTGTCAGCCCATTACCTTCCGACGCGCCGTAATACTCCCATATAATTTCTCCCCACCATTTTATCATTTCCAACTTCACTTCAATTGGACATGGCGCTGCGGCGTGGATTACGCATTTCAAACTGGATTGATCATATCTACTCTTTATTTCATCACCTAGCGCCAACATCCTAATGAACATTGTAGGCACCCATTGGCTGTGCGTGACTTTATATTTTTGAATGAGACTTAGCGCTGTTTCAGCTTCAAACTTGCGCATTATTATAACGGTCGCACCAAACCTAAGTGCGCGCATAACGAATAAAAGAGGCGCCGCATGGTATTGAGGTGCAGGCGATAAATAAACTGTTTTCTCGTCGAGATTGTAGAGATCAGCAATTAATTTGTAGCCTGGGGCGGGAATTCCAAAGGGTCCATCCGGAAGCTGTTTCATGATACCCTTCGGCCTTCCCGTTGTACCAGACGAATAAAGCATCTCTATCCCCTCGCTTTGGTCCTCTACAGGAAAATTCGGTAATTTATTAATAACCTCTTCCAATGGTTTAAAGTCGAGATCACAACCGTCTAGCATGAAACGATTTTGCTTTTTTATCCCTCCTATATTTAAGTTTGCAAGGGTGGGTTTCATGAATGAGGATGTGAACAAGGCTGAAGCGTTTGAGTCTTCCAAGATAAAATCCACATCGTCAGATGTTAGATGTGTTGCTATTGTTACGACCCTCAGACCACATCTAAAAGCACCCCAAACAATTGGTATGTAGAGCAAGTGGTTTTCGAGCAATATTGCTACTCTGTCCCCACGCCTCAACCCGAGGTCTCTCAATAAATGCGCTATTTGGTTGGAGATATTTTCGAGTTCTAAGAAACTCACACTCTCACCAGTTTCACCAATAACTATTGATGGCCGTTCTGGTGTTCTCTGTGCAAAAACACCTGGGTGACTTTCTTCACTATTTAAAATAATCTTCTCCTTAAAGAGTAAATGAACATAACCCAAAAATTAATAAACATTTGTTATGCTAATTAATATGCTTGTGTAAATTATAATTTGACCAGTTTAACAAAGGATGTTTTATGGGACCACTAAACGGCATCAAATTAATTGAAATGGTAGGCATAGGACCAGCGCCACACTGTTGCATGCTATTGGCAGACATGGGCGCAGAGATAATCCGAATAGATCGCCCCGGAGGAAATAAACTTGGGGGTAAAGATAAGACGGCGATATTGAACCGAGGCCGACAATCAGTGGCACTAGATTTAAAAACTAGTACAGGAGTTGAAACAGCCCTGAGATTGATAGGGCAGGCTGACGGTTTAGTTGAAGGGTTTCGTCCCGGGGTTATGGAAAGATTAGGCCTAGGCCCAGAGATCTGTTTAAAACAAAACAAAAAGTTAGTTTATGGAAGAATGACCGGCTGGGGACAAGATGGCCCCCTCGCTAACGTTGCGGGTCATGACATTAATTATATTGCCTTGGCCGGTGCGTTAGGCTCTATAGGAGATCAGGAGAGAGGACCAGTCCCGCCTTTAAACTTGGTTGGCGATTTTGGCGGCGGCGGCATGATGTTAGCCTTTGGAATGGTTTGCGGTTTATTAGAGACTAAATCGTCCGGCAAAGGGCAGATCATTGATGCTGCAATGCTGGAGGGTTCCGCGCTACTAATGGCTGGGGTGTTATTGTCAAAAAATGCTGGGTCCTGGAATGAACCGCGCGGAGAAAACTGGCTGGATGGAGGCGCCCCTTTTTATAATACCTATGAGTGCAAAGACGGGGAATGGATTTGTATTGGTTGTATTGAGCCACAGTTCTACGCTTTAATGCGCGAACAACTCAAATTAAAAGACAAATTATGGGATAAACAATGGAATAGGGACTTGTGGCCATCACAGAAAAAAGTTTTAAGAGAGATTTTTAGGAAAAAAACACGAGAAGAATGGGATAATCTACTCGGCAATCTTGATGTTTGTTTTGCGCCCGTCTTGAACCTAGATGAAATCATGGATCATCCCCATAACAAAGCGAGAAAAGTCTTTTTAGCCCCAGAAGGTAATATCCAGCCCGCACCCGCCCCAAGGTTTAGTAGAACTCCTGGGAAAATACAAAGACCTCCAGCAAAGCCGGGAGAGAATAATTCAGAAGTTCTCGCACGTTGGGGATTTAAGGCCAACGAAATTGAAAAACTTAGAGGAGAGAAAATAATCTCCGACCCCGAATAATCAAATTATAGAAAATGTAAAAATCAAACCGCTTAGTAAAGTATTAAACTTCAAAATGACATTAAAGGGATCCAAATGAAGCATTCATTAGAATCATTACTACGCCCACAATCCGTCGCGGTAATAGGTGCATCAGATAACCCTGCAAGGATAGGCGGCCGGCCAATATACTCAATGCTCAAAGACAACTTCCAAGGTAAACTTTTCCCTGTAAACCCAAATAGGGATATAGTCCAAGGTCTGCAGGCCTATCCAAATATTTCTTCTGTCCCAGTCCCCGTCGATAGTGCGGTAATCTCTGTGCCTGAGAACGTTGCATTACAGGTAATAAAGGAATGTGCAGAAAGTGGCGTTAAGAGCGCTGTTGTATTCACATCTGGTTTTGCAGAAACAGGTACTGCAGGCCTAGATGCACAACAACAGATCGCCAAAATCGCGTCTGACAGTGGAATGAGAATACTCGGTCCCAATTGCTTAGGTGTGTTTAATTTAAGCGCCGGTTGGTTTGGTACATTTGCTAATACCTTGGCCAGTAAGAAAATTCCGACTGGTCCTATAGGCATAGTAACGCAGAGCGGCGCTTACGGCGGGCATCTGTTCACAATAACCCAAAATAGAGGGGTGGGTACGAATTACTGGGTGACGACGGGCAATGAAGTCGACATAGACGTAGCAGAAGTTATTAAATTTTATGCAAGCGAACCAGAAATTCGCGTGATTATTTCATATGCTGAAGGAATAAAAAATGGAAACCGAATGCGTGAAGCTCTACAGGCCGCTAGAAATGCTAAAAAGCCTGTTATTTTCATGAAAGTAGGGTCGACGGAAGCAGGTGCAAGGGCAGCAGCCTCGCACACGGCGTCGCTGGCTGGTGAAGATGCTATTTATGATGGATTATTTAAGCAGTACGGTGTATACCGCGCGGAAACCACGGAAGAAATGGCTGATGTAGCCTATGCCTGTCAATTTGGCCGGTATCCTAATGGTCCTAAAATTGGACTGCAAACTATTTCCGGCGGCATAGGGGTTCAAATGGCCGATGCGGCATCAAAAAAGGGCTTCGACGTCGCGCCCCTACCTAAAAGCACTCAAGAAAAAATCATAAAACTTATACCATTTGCCGGGGTCAATAATCCCGTGGACTTTACCGGTCAGGTACTAAATGAGAGGAAACTACTTGAGGATAGTATGCGTTTTGTAATCGATGAAGCCGACTATGACAGTCAAATTCTTTATCTTGCTAGCCTGCCTATTTCTGAATTTACAAAAGATATAAGTCTAGAGATTTTTACTGCACTACGTAAACGTTATCCAGAAGAACTGATGTTCTTGAGTATGATAGGACCACAAGAATCCCGGAAACCTTATGAGGAAATAGGTTATCCATGTTTTGAAGACCACTCACTTGCTGTGAGAGCTATGGCCGCACTCAGGTACTTTGCCGAAGTTTTCAAGCAAGGAAAACAAAAGGTAATACCCTCTACTAAGGGAAATAAACTCGCTCGTTTGGAAAAGAATATTTCCGAATTCGAAGCAAAATCTATTCTTAGCGCAGCCGGGATTCCAGCCAACAGGGAAATTCTAACACAAAGCTGTGAAGAGGCAATCGAAGCGCAAAAAACAATTGATGGACCAGTAGTTTTAAAAGTCGCTTCACCGGACATACCCCACAAAACCGAAATTGGTGGTGTACTTCTAAATTTAACTACTAAGGAAGAAGTTGAAGAGAGTTATCAAAAATTAATTACAAATGTTCAGTCTAATGCTCCAAAGGCTAAAATAGATGGCATAATAGTCGCAGAAATGATCACCGGAGGTATAGAGACAGTTTTAGGTGTCACAAAAGACCCCGTTTTTGGTCCCACTGTGATGTTTGGATTGGGAGGTGTTTTTGTTGAGGTGTTAAAAGATGTAACGTTTCGTGTGGCGCCATTCGGGCCAAAGGAAGCACATCGCATGATTGATGAAATTAGGGGCCGGGCGGTGCTAGATGGAGCCAGAGGGGCTCCTCCAGCCGACATAGATGCATTAGCAAATGCTATTTCAACGTTATCTATTTTTGCTGCGGAAAATTCAGATACCATACAAACAATCGACATCAATCCATTTCTAGCTTTGCCAAAAGGAGCCGTAGCTGTCGATGCGCTAATTATACCAAGCTCCGACAAATGATAGAAAACGTGGGTATTTTTGAATTAGGAAAGAAGCCGGAAACAGGATAAAATTGGTAGCCCTGGATCTAACTTTTTAGTACCATTTTAGAACCGTTCTTGATTGATGCCTGAAGGAGAAGGTGACCATGAAACTTTCAGAGGAACAAATTAAACAGTTTAATGAAGAAGGTTATATCTTTTTACCATCATGCTTTTCAAAAGATGAGATAACTGTTTTAAACGACGCCGCGGCAGAGATCTACAAAAGTGATCGAGAACAAGTTTGGCGGGAAAGCTCGGGTGTCGCCCGCACTGCATTTGCCGCGCACACCTACAACGAAGCTCATCGACGACTGGGAGCTCACCCTAGATTAATTACTCCCATAGAACAATTACTCGGCGGGGATGTTTATATGCATCAATATAAAATTAACGCTAAAGCTGCATTTGATGGCGATGTTTGGCAATGGCATCAAGATTTCGGTGTTTGGCATAGAGATGACGGTATGCCCGAACCCCGTGCAATGAACATAGCTGTATTTTTAGATGATGTCTCAGGGGCTAATGGTCCTCTTATCTTTCTTCCTAAAAGCCATAAAATTGGAGTTATAGAAGCAGGCCACGATGTTCAAACTACCAGCTACCCACTCTGGACCCTGGATAGAGAAACTGTTCAAAAGCTATCAGATGAAGGAGGATGCGTGGCGCCCATTGGCCCCGCGGGCAGCGTGATCATGTTCTCTTCACTTCTCGTGCATGCCAGTCCTCCAAATATCAGTCCCTTACCGAGAACTATTGTTTACCTCTCACTTTGTCGAACAGATAATCATATAACGAGGTTCAATAGAGCCGAATGGATTGCTCATAGAAATTTTGAGCCCATCATGGCTTTGAATGATCAATGCTTAGAAGATTTAATAGGTAACCCGTCTTCGGTAGCGGCAGAGTAGATCCAGTCGTTTAACATATTATAAGATCACTAATTATAATCTTCACTTGGCTAGCGTTAACGGCTTCGCAGTAGAACATTCAATTAAGAGCTTTTGCCCATAAACACGTTTGGTGTATTTAAGGCGTCGCTTACGGGTCTCACGTCGGATAGGTCTACCTCTGGCCGACGGAAGAATTCGCTTGCCACTTTCTCATAAGCTGCACCCAAGGTGATAACTTGGTCATCGCAAAATCTTTTTGCAATAACTTGCATACCAACAGGCCTTCCATCTTTTGTTATACCGCACGGAAGCGAAATCATTGGCAAGCCAGTCACACTGAAAATATACGTTGCAAGAAATACATCTTGAAATCTCTCGACTGCTTGCCCACCAACATGGGTTGGGAAGGGTTCATCGAGCCTAAACGGAGGCGCGCCAACCGCTGGAGCAATAATGAAATCGTATTGGTGCATGAACTTTCTTACATTATGCCAATATTGTGTTCTTAATTTTTCTGATCTTACTACATCGCGAACCGACAATTGTAAGGCCGCAGATACCTGCCCCACCAACTGATCTGTCATCAACTCACTGTGAGCATCAAACCTGTCGGCATAACGGGCCACCATTCCAAAGCCTCTGGTCCCTGTCACTATTTCTTTGATGCTGGACGTATCAAAACAATCCTCCTCGATGACAAAACCAAGTTCCTCAAATCGTTTTACAGCGGACTTAACCAAACTTTCGACCTCAGGGTCCAAAGGTACAACACCACCTAGGTTACCCGCGTAGGCAATTTTCCTCGTCTCTCCAAAAGGGCAATTATTTTTTGCTGCTGCTAAAAAATCTTTTCCGTCATTTGGTAAAGAGCTGGGGTCTCGTTCGTCGGGACCCGATAACACATGCATAGCTAAACCTATATCCGATATGGACCTTACCATTGGTCCCTGAACATGCTCGACAAGAGTATCCCAACCGTAATCCGTTGGATAAAAAGGTATTCGCCCAGGAGTTGGACGCAGCCCAACTAAATTATTAAAGGAACACGGTATTCTTATCGAGCCGCCAAGATCTGTGCCAATAGCTAATGGCGCCATAGCCGCAGCGATTGACGCACCCGCTCCACCGCTGGACCCTCCTGCTGTGACGTTCACATTCCAAGGGTTCCTAGTAGTTCCAAATATTTTGTTCGATGTATTGATATCGTGGGCAAACTCGGGAGTATTTGTCTTGCCTAATAATATACCCCCTGCTGTTTTTAACCTTTCGACAGAAATTGTATCTTCGTCTGGGACATCATTTTCTAATAACAATGAGCCGAATGTCGTTCTAACACCCTTAGTTTGCAAAATATCCTTTATTAAGAAAGGGACACCTTCAAGGGGACGAGGCTTACCTCCAGAGGCTAACCGCTCGTCTATGGCGCGAGCCTCTTCCAATATCGTATCACTTAAAGTGCAAATAGCATTTATAACAGGATTTACCTTCTGTATCCTTTCAATAAATGCTGATGCAACTTCGGAAGCACTTAGTTTTCTACTTCCCACCCTTTCTGCTATTTTTTTAGCCGACATATCGAGTATTTGTTCAGTCATTCTTTTCCCAACTCATCTCATGTTCACCGGGATAATTTAACCCAGGAACAAAATGGTTTTCTCGGAGCTCATGCTGCGAACTTGGAATATGCCGCATTCACTATGAGAATAAAAGCAATCTATCAATTAATGTAAACCGTCAAAAGTAAACCCATAAGTTCCATCATTAAATTTTTGACTATGATTTTGAGATACCACTTATCTATTATTTTACGGATGGTGTTCTTGAACTTGCTTTTCTAGGTCTAATCTGAATATAAACGAGAAAATATATTTTTGGAGGTAGTAGATGGCGCGCTTATGTGAAGGAAGGGTAGCACTAGTCACGGGAGCCGCCCGCGGCGTAGGACGAGAACATGCTCTGGGTCTGGCTAAACACGGTGCTAAGGTCGTCGTAAACGATCTCGGAGCAGGGGTAGATGGCTCGGGGGCCGATACTACGCCGGCACAGGCGGTAGTTGACGAAATCAAAGCTCTAGGTGGCGAAGCCACTGTTAATGGCGATGATGTAAGTTCATGGACTGGTGCCAAAAACATGATTGATCAAACAATAGATGCCTTTGGTACTATCGATGTGGTTGTAAATAATGCTGGCATACTGCGCGATAGAATGCTTGTTAACATGACTGAAGATGAATGGGACGCTGTTATACAAGTACACCTTAAGGGAACATTTGCACCATCACGTCATGCAGCAGCATACTGGCGTCAATTATCTAAAGATAGGGGTGAAAAGGTCAATGCGAGAATAATAAATACTAGCTCAACTTCAGGTCTATACGGCAACATAGGTCAAACAAATTATGGTGCAGCAAAGGCAGGCATCGCAGCTTTTACAATAATAGCCGCGAGAGAGTTGGCTCGTATAGGGGTTACGGTTAACGCAATTTCACCTACCGCTTATACTCGAATGACTGATAACCTTCGTGAATACACGGAAGAAGACATCGAACGGAGAGATCCGCGATGGGTATCGCCTACTATCGTCTACTTATCTAGTGCCGAAGCCCACGATATCACGGGGCGCGTAATTCAAGCAGGAAATGGAAGAGTTGCAGTTTGCGAGGGATGGCGTCGTGGCGCGGAAATCGATCAAATTGAGGACGCAGAAGCGATAGGTCCAATGATACGCGATATGATTTCTAATGTGCGCAAGAACTCGGGAATGGACGGACTAGAGTTAGACTAAGTAGGAATCCAGATTAATTTTTATATTTCTTTCAACTGGATGTTTCAGGCTCGAGATGCCGAAATAGCGCGCCATATGCTCTGACTAGTCAACGGCATATCTAAATGTATAATTTTTAAAGGCGATAGCGCGTTCAAAACTGCATGAACAATAGTCTGAGGTGCAGCAATGCAACCTGCTTGCCCAACGCCTTTGACGCCTAAAACATTAGCCTCTGTTGGAGCTCCCTCCAGCGTTGCCTCAAAATTAGGCAACATTGCTGCACGCGGAAGCGTGTAATCCATTAGTGAGCCAGAAAGTAATTGACCCGTATTTTCATCAAATGACACGAATTCCATGAGAGCCTGACCTATCCCCTGCGCGACGCCTCCATGCAGTTGTCCCTCGGTGAGAACTGGGTTTACAAGAGAGCCGTAGTCGTCAACCATTATGTATTTTATTAAAGTCACAGATCCAGTTTCTGGGTCAATTTCAACTTCTGCCGCATGACAACCATTAGGGAAAGTAAAAGGAGCATTTTCTCTTTTAGTAAAAGTATCCAGGCCCATCCCCTCTAAATGAGGAGCAATCCTATTATCTCTCGCAGCAATTGTTACTTCCTTAAGTGTTACAGACCGATTTCCAGAACCAGACGTAAATGAGCCATTTTTAAAAGATAACTCATCGATTTCTGCCTGCAATAGCACCGCTGCAACACCCTTTGCCTTACCAATCACCTCTTCCACTGCAAGTATCATTGTAGCTGCACCCATGTGCATTGAACGGGCACCACCATGTCCAGACCCAAGCCGAACTTCAAAAGTATTCGCTTGGATGTAGTCAAAAAGATCAGCCTCCACACCCAAACGTTCTGATACTAAATCGATATAGGTCGTCTCATGTCCCTGGCCATTTGACTCCGTACCGACCCGCAGCTCTATCCTCCCACTTTCAGCAAAACGGATTTCTGCCCCCTCCACGGGAGAACCTCTTGAGGTTTCTAAAAAGCAACCAAAACCTATTCCTCTCAAAAATCCTCTTTCTCGCGACGCTTCTCGGCGTTTAAAAAAACCTCTATAGTCAATATAATTAGAAGCTCTTTCAATATTTTCTTTGAACTTGCCAGAGTCAATTTGTAACCCAAAGGCAGTATTATGCGGCAGGGTTGAAATAATGTTTTTCAACCTCAGCTCAACAGGATCAAAGTTAAATTGAGAGGCAGCGATATCAATAAGTCTTTCAATTATAAAATTCGCTTCCGGCTTCCCTGCACCCCGATACGCATCAACTGGTGTTGTATTTGTAAAAACTCCTTTAGAGCTCATAAAAACGTATGGAATATTGTAAACCCCTCCCATTGCGGTGGAGGCTGCGTTAGTTGAGGCGTTAGGCCCGCCAGCCGAGAGATACGCCCCCATATTAGCTGTTAAATCCGCCTGCAATGCAATAAAGTTTCCGTCTTTATCTAAGGCTAACTTAGCGTCAGTTGTTATATCTCTGCCATGAAGTGCTGACGAGTTATCTTCTGACCGCTCAGCAACCCATTTTATCGGTCGTCCGAGTTTTTTTGACGCCCACAAAAGAAGTACCCACTCGGGAAAGAGGAAATTTTTCAGTCCAAATCCACCACCAATATCAGGAGCCGAAACCTGTATCTTCTCTGGTGGAACGTTAAATACATCGTAGGCCAGCTGATCGCGAATGGCATGAACACCTTGAGCTGTGCAAGACAAATGCATTGTATCAGTTTTAGCATCATAGAAACTTAACCCTGCACGCGGTTCCAACGGAGCAGCCATCACTCGATTATTTTTTATCTCTAATTCCGCAACATAATGGGCGTCAGTTATCGCTTTCTTAACCTCGTCTTTTTCACCTTTGGCAAATCTATATGCAATATTATCGGGCGCAGTCTCCCATATACTTTGTGAGCCTGGCCTTAACGCATCCATAACCTCTACCACTGCGGGAATGGGGTCATAATCTATTTGAATTAAGTCCACCGCAGTGCAAGCGATCTCATTTGATTCCGCCACAACAAACACCACTGGGTCACCTACGTGCCTTACACGGCCAACTGCGAGAGCCAAACGTTTCGTTGAAACAATGGGAAGAATAGCAGGGAACTGAGTTGTACATGGTAGTGGACCAATTAAGTCAGTCTCTAAATCTGCTCCAGTGAACACCGCAACGACACCGTCTAGTTTAATTGCTTCCTCAACATTTATGCTTTTAATATAAGCATGACCATGCGGTGACCTTACGACCTTAGCGTAAGCCTGTTGATCCAAATTGGAATTAGCTACGAAACTACCACCACCCGTTAAAAATCTTGAATCTTCCCTTCTTCGTGCTGACATATAAAGGGGTTCTCCTTTGACATAAGCTACGCCGCCAAGATTATAAACCTTTTAGACAACTATCAATCCGCATTTTTTATGGCGAGGGAACCTCCAATTTATTCTTGGATTTTATGGAAAGGGCTTGCAAACTTTTTGCTTGCTTCAAAAATTCAATAGCAGGTGTGACAAGAGTATATTTTATTAGTACCGCTCTTTGACTTTTAAAACTTGGCGCCCGCGATACATGCCTGTCTTTAAGTCAATGTGGTGTGGCCTGTGTAGTTCTCCCGTATCGGGGTTCTCTACATAAGCGTCTGATTTTATTGCATCATGTGCGCGTCGCATATTCCTCTTGGATGGAGTTGTTTTCCTTTTTGGCACAGCCATTTCAAGATACCTCGCAGACGTGTTTCTAAAACAAGTCCGTATTAGTGGATACGAGAGTTTAACGCAAGAAAAAATTCGCCATCCTGTGGGGAGTTTAACAATTTCTTAATGTCCAAAACATACGGTGCACAGCTGTACTAACCTTCAAAGCTTTTACTCGAATTCAATGATTGGCTGATCAACTCCCAAAGTGGTGCCCGGCGTTGCATGAATCTTAGCTACAATAGCATCAGATTCTGCTTTCATGACGTTCTCCATTTTCATTGCCTCTACAATGGCGAGTTCCTGACCTGCCTCTATTTTATCCCCCTCTTTGACTGCTATCGAAACTAATAATCCCGGCATTGGTGAGAGCAGGAAGTTGGACATATCAGGAGGGGCTTTGTTTGGCATTAAATCCATTAATCTATCGATTTTTTTATCAATTATTTTAATTGTGGCCTGCCAACCACCTTTCCTGAGGGAATATTTTGAGCCATTATAGTCTACTTGGAGGACTATACTTTTTCTATTGATTTCTCCTTCGAATATATCTGTCCCTGGCTCAAAATTACCATTCACATCATATTTCTTTGTATTCATATCAACCAGACAACTGCCATTTTTCAATTGGGCCTTTGCGTCGGTTTTATGATCTCCGTCTATGATAACAAGTCTGGTGTAACGGTCTTGCTCACTGCCGGCTCGGCGCGGGAGGTTTGCTCGGCCTGTTATATTTGCATTTCTTGCCCGTCTCTTCATCTCAAAACCAATTGCAACCGCGTAAAGGGTTTCTTTGTCGTTTTGTGTTACTTGTATTCCATTAAAACCTTTTGGAAATTCCTCGTCTATGAAGGCCGTTGTTAGTTCTCCAGATTTAAAACGATCATGGCTCATCAAGGCTGATAGAAAATCAATATTATGATTAACGCCACGAATTCTGTATTGGTCTAAAGCCAATGCCATTTTCTCAATAGCATCTTTGCGATTTTTGCCATAAGAGATAAGCTTTGATATCATGGGATCATAGAACATGGAAATTTCTGCCCCCTCGAAAACACCAGTGTCTATGCGTATACCATCCAAGTCCTCTGGTGACTTGTACTGCGTCAACCTTCCCGTGGATGGTAAAAAGTTTCTGTATGGATCTTCTGCATAAACTCTTGTTTCTAAGGCCCATCCGTTGAGCTGCACGTCTTTTTGTTTGAATGGAAGATTGTCTCCTGCTGCAACTTGGATCATTAACTCAACCAAATCTAATCCTGTAATACATTCTGTTACCGGATGCTCAACTTGCAGTCTTGTGTTCATCTCTAAGAAGTAAAAATTCTTGTTTTTATCAACGATGAATTCAACAGTTCCAGCCGATTTATAATCTACCGACTTCGCAAGTAGAACAGCCTGTTCCCCCATGGCCTTTCGCGTTTTTGCGTCAAGAAAGGGGCTTGGAGCTTCTTCAATTACTTTTTGATGCCGACGCTGTATGGAGCACTCCCTTTCACCCAAATAGACAGTGTTTCCTGCTGAGTCTGCTATAATCTGTATTTCTATATGTCTTGGGTCTTCAATGAACTTTTCTATAAAAACGCGATCGTCGCCAAAACTTGAAGCCGCCTCGCTAACTGCAGCGCGAAACCCTTCCTTTACTTCTTTTTCGTTAAAAGCGACCCGCATGCCTTTTCCCCCGCCGCCAGCTGAAGCCTTTATCATGACTGGGAATCCAATTTCAGCAGCAACTTTGACTGCCTCCTTGTCATCGGCAAGCACACCTACATACCCGGGGACGGTGTTGACGCCAGCGCCGGCCGCTATCTTCTTAGACTCTATTTTATCACCCATGGCTGCTATCGCCTTTAAACCCGGGCCAATGAATGTGATTCCTTCTTCCGCGAGTTTTTCGGCAAACGTGGCATTTTCGGAGAGGAATCCGTAGCCTGGGTGAACAGCTTGGGCGCCAGTTTGTTTAATGGCATCCAATATTTTTTCTATTACCAAGTAACTCTCGGAAGAAGCTGAGCCGCCGATTGCGATCGCCTCATCCGCCGACCTCACATGCAACGCGTCTGCGTCAGCTTCAGAATATACCGCGACTGTCGCAATACCCATTTGTTTCGCCGTACGAATTACTCGGCACGCGATTTCACCACGATTAGCTATAAGGATCTTTTTAAACATCACAACCTTCTACTTTATGAACTCCGAAGTAAATCCGGTACATAACCTTGCTATTACATATTACTAGATTAAACTAACAAGCTACTTCGCCTAGTTTTACAGAACCCTAACGAGAATCAGAATATACAACTCGTTTAAGTTAAACATCTATTTTTTATTTTCTAGAAATTATAAAAGTAGGTTAATATACGATCCAGCCGGTGCATTCATGTCAATATTATCGTTAGCTATCAGAGATGATAGCCTTGAGATCTGAGCTTCTATTTCAATATCTGTTGAAGCGGTTCTTATACGGAATCCCTGTGCTGGTGTTCCGTTTTTATCAGTTTGCATTTGATTAGGGTTTACGTCGCGTCGCGCAGTTGCCCGCGAAGTATCGTGTGACTGAGGTTGCCGAATACTCTTTATAAGCTCGGATCTCGTTATACCTGGGTTATTTACCCCAGTCGGTGTCAATGCCATCTTTCCCCCGCCTAATGATTTTCTTGTAGTGCTGTTAAAAGGAAGTATTCTCGCTTATAATTGATTTTCTGTTACCGTCTACCGATTTCTTTTCCCAATGCCTTCATTGCCTCATTTAGTTTATCAGGCGTAGAAGCAAAACATAAACGCAAAAAACCTTCCCCACCCGGACCGAAGGCACTCCCAGGCGCCAAGCCAACATTACATCGGTCTATTAATTTTTTACAAAACTCAAGCGAATCTTCCATTCCATCCACTGAGAAAAAAGCATAAAATGCGCCGTTTGGACGCATACATTGCACACGTGGCCATTGCTCCAAATAGTCGAAGACGATGTCTCTACCAACTTTGCACCTTCTCCTTAAATCCGAAACGACTTCATCGCCCTTAGCAAGCGCAGTTATTCCTGCCTTTTGTATAAATGTTGGTACTCCTGATGTGGAGATTTGTATAAGTTTCGCAAATGTTTCAGCCATCCCAATAGGATGAGCAATCCATCCCAATCGCCAGCCAGTCATTAACCATGATTTAGAGAAACTATTTACTGAAATAACCTTATCCCGTTCTGCAGCAAAACTTAAGATAGAGTTGGCAACTGACCTATCAAATACTAGAGAGTGGTATACTTCGTCAGAGACAATCCAGATATTTTTCTCACGACAAAATTTCAGCAATTCTTTTTGATCCTCCTCTGGCATTATCCACCCCGTAGGATTGCCAGGAGAGTTTAAGAATATTGCTTTAGTTTTTGGACTAACCGCAGCAAAAACATCTCTCAAATTCAGATTCCAAGCGTTATCCTCTAAAGATATAGAGGCGTGAGTTGCTATTCCTCTATTGATTGATATCGCTGAATAGATATTCGGCCAAACTGGGCCAATCACAACAACTTCATCGCCAGGATTTAAAAGCGCTTGCATCACTATCGAGATAGCCATCATTCCAGAATTTGTAACCGTTATTCTCTCTTGATTTAGGTCAACATTAAACGTGCGCTTGTTATACTTTAAAAGTTCCTCCCGGAGTTCCGTAATGCCATTTTGATCCGTATAAAATGTATCACCTTGGATCATGGCGTCATGACATGCATCCGAGATAAAGCGTGGGGTTGGGACATCACCTTCGCCGAACCAAAGAGGAATTAGACCTTGACGGCCCCACCCATACTTTGCAACCTCAACTATATTAGTCTCTGGTAGTTGATTGACCCTACTCGACAAGCTTGAAAAGTCAAATTTTGATCCCATTTTTACACCTACTTGTTTAAGCTATCAAAAGAGCAAACTAAAACTATATTGCTTATATCAAATAAAAACTTTGCACTTACTCCTATGCCTAAGTCATTATTAACTCGCATATCTTTAACACGTTTTGAGCGGATCGCCTGTAAGAAGAATGAAGAATACTATTTTTTTAATTCGGCATGGTCAGACGACTTGGAATAGGGCTGGTCGCCTTCAAGGTCAAGCAGATTCTCCGCTAACTTTGTTGGGAACCCAACAAGTCGAAGCAATCGGCAAAAAGCTAAAACAAATAATAGAGACCAAAAAACACTGCTTTTGGTCTAGTCCTCTTGGCAGGACGAAGCAGACAACATCCATAATTTGCGATCAGATTAACTTTAATTATGACGACGTGGTATTTGATGAAAGGTTAGTCGAGATAACTCTCGGCGATCGCGATGGTTACAAAAGTTGGAAAGCGCTGTTTGAAGATTTTCCTGAAGATATGGCCCGACGTGAAAAAGACCCTTGGAATTACTGTCACCCTAATGGGGAGAGTAGCCAGATGGTACTAGAAAGAGTCCAACCTTTCATAGAAAAAATAGTTAACTTAGAAGGAATTCACGTAGTAGTTACCCATGGTGTTGTGAGCAAAATAATCCGTGGCATATATCTCAATCTGTCGCCCGAAGAAATATTTAATTTGGATAGACCTCAGGATGCTTTTCACAGACTACAAAATGGCGCCGTAGAAAAAATTGAGGTATCGTTAGGTTGAAACATTTAGGACCAATATATCTAATAAGACATGGCGAAACGGTGTGGAATCGTGCCTCCCGCCTGCAAGGACATAAAGATACCCCTCTTACGATGAAAGGCGTAAAACAAGCCCAATCCCTAGGCTTTGCACTAAAGGGCGTTTTGAAAAATAAAACGCCAGGTTTTTTTTACTCAAGTCCCATAGGGAGAGCCAAACAAACGGCAGCTATCATTTCAGATATCATAGACTTCGATATAGAGAGAATAGAGTATAAACCCTCTTTAAAAGAGATTACCTTCGGTGATTGGGACGGCTTAAACATGCAAGAGATATTGGCCCAATATAAAACAAGTTGGGAAAAGCGAAAGACCGATAAATGGAATACTTCCCCTCCTAATGGCGAGAGTTTTCAAGAAGCTAAAAAACGCGTTACACGCTTACTGGATGAAATCGCTATTCAACAGGATGTCGTTATCGTTGCCCATGGGTCCCTTAATAAAGTTATTAGAGGGTGTTGGTGCAATCTTTCAGAAGCCGAAACACTCTCTTTGGATGAACCGCAGGACGGATTTTATTGTCTCGCCAATGAGAATAGAGAATATTTTGTATCGGTTTAGTTGGGCGTGAATGGAAACTTTAGCCGCTTGATAGATCTTAGCCTATGATTAGTCTTTTTAAGACGAGATAAAAAGGCCTGCAATGGTTCTTCCACTACGCGCATATGATGCGCGTTTGCATGCAGGATAAGGTCTTTCCCTGAAGCAATTGCAACATGCCCCTTTGTATATAAAAGATCACCTTTCTCAATATCTTTAGCGTTTTTACCGCAGAAACATCCTACAGTTTCTTCTTGTTGATCAGTATCTCGTGGGGCAAGTATACCGACCCTCGACAAACTAAGTTGCACCAGAGCGGAACAATCTAAACCGTTACTTGAGCGGCCACCCCAAAGATATGGGGTACCAATATACTTTCTCGCAACAGCAATAAAACTTGCTTCTCTTACATTAAAATCAACAACATGTTTCTCAACTATCCAGCCTCCTTCTTTTAAGCTAATAAAATTTTCATCTCTTTCTTTTAAGGAAACTTTGGAGCCCATAGCCAAGCCCTTAATTACTGGCGATTTTATATCAGGTCTCTGGTAAACAAATGTCTTCAATTCCTTAACCTCATGAGTTGGGAAAGAAGGCCGGTCAGATAAACCATTAATTTTTACAAATCCAACGTAACCGTCCGTTTGCGACTGGCCCCATGCCCATGACCCTTGACTTTGATAAACAATAAATTTTTCGCCAAAGAGCATCTCTGACGCTAGTTCTGCTTCTTCGGTAGGGTCGTTCTTCAATTGCAGTACGCTATCTGTAACCGTGCACACCACGCCATCCGAAAATTGATCCGCTGCTACAACACCTTGTAAGTAACTTGCAGCGATAGTTGGTCGAAAAGCATATTCTCTTGGATCGAGCGTATTACTGCTCAAGAGCGTAGTTCCTGTATGGCCTTGTCCAAGCCTCCAACAGTTAGTGGGAACATATTGTCGTCAAGCAGTTCCTGCACCATTTCTACAGACCTTGTGTATTTCCAGTATTTCTCTTGCGTGGGATTAAGCCAAACACATCTATCAAAATGGCTTTTAATTCGTTGGATCCAAACCAACCCAGGTTCTGGGTTCATATGCTCAACACTGCCACCAGCAACTGTTATTTCATATGGGCTCATCGATGCATCACCAACAAAAATGCATTTATAATTAGAACCGTAAGTATGTAAGACCTCCCAGGTAGGAATTTTTTCAACATGCCGTCGCCGATTATCTTTCCACATCGCTTCATATGGACAATTATGAAAGTAAAAGTACTCAAGATGCTTAAACTCACTTCTTGCAGCAGAAAATAACTCTTCAGTCACCTTGATATATGGATCCATTGAGCCACCCACATCGAAAAAAAGTAGAACATTAACGGCATTATGTCTCTCGGGAACCAATTTAAGATCTAAAAATCCCCCATTCCTAGCCGTCGATCTGATCGTATCAGTTAAATCCAGTTCCTCTGGTGCTCCTTCCCTCGCAAATTTTCTCAATTTCCTTAGAGCGACTTTTATGTTTCGTATTCCGATTTCAACAGTGTCATCGAGGTTTTTATATTCTCGTTTATCCCAGACTTTAACTGCTCGACCCTGCCGTCCTGTTTCTTGTCCAATTCTAACACCCTCTGGGTTATAACCATCCGCTCCAAAAGGTGAACGGCCAGCTGTACCAATCCATTTATTGCCTCCTTGATGGCGCTTTTTTTGTTCTTCTAGCCTTTGTTTAAGGGTCTCCATAAGCTTTTCCCAGCCTCCCAGAGCTTCGATTTCTTTTTTTTCTTCAGGAGTCAAATGCAGTTGTGCAAGAGATTGCAACCATTCCTCTGGAATCTCTTTCCCAAACACTTCATCTAAAAGCTCTAATCCCTTAAAGCAATGCCCAAAAACTTGATCAAACCTATCAATATGCCTCTCATCTTTAACAAGTGACGAACGCGATAGGTAATAAAAATCGTTCAAGGAATATTCAGCTACACCGTGTTTTATGGCATCTAAGAATGTAAGATATTCTTTGAGAGATACTGGGATTTCCGCTTTTTTAAGCGAGAAGAAAAAATTTGAAAACATACCTCGGTGACCCCAATACTTACTTTCTATTAAAAGTACAAATCATCTATTTGCTTCTCGTTTTGCTAAAAACGCTAAACGCTCAAAAAGGTGAACATCTTGCTCATTTTTAAGAAGAGCTCCGTACAGCGGAGGAATAATATCTTTCTTATCCTTAAGTTTTAAAGCTTCTGGTGGTATGTCCTCAACAACTAACAATTTGATCCAGTCAAGCAATTCTGATGTTGACGGCTTCTTTTTCAGTCCTGGAACGTCCCTTATTTCAAAAAAGGCGTTAAGGGCTTCCCTAAGCATATTTTTCTTCAGCTTTGGGTGATGCACTTCTACTATTTGTTCCATAGTTTCAGTGTCTGGGAAACGAATATAATGAAAGAAACATCTGCGTAGGAATGCATCCGGCAGTTCTTTTTCATTGTTTGACGTTATGATGACGATAGGCCTCTTCTTTGCCTGAACCCGTTCTTGTGTTTCGTAGACAAAAAACTCCATCCTATCCAGCTCCAGCAGGAGATCATTTGGAAATTCTATATCGGCTTTATCAATTTCATCAATGAGAAGCACTACCTGTTCATCAGCTGCGAACGCTTCCCATAATTTTCCACGCTGGATGTAATTAGCTATATCGTGAACCCGTTGTTCACCTAACTGACTATCCCTGAGGCGAGACACCGCATCATATTCGTATAACCCCTGCTGCGCCTTAGTTGTCGATTTAATATGCCATTCTATAATCGGCTTATTCAGAGCTTTTGCAACTTCATGAGCTAAAACTGTTTTTCCAGTGCCTGGTTCACCTTTTATCAACAAAGGTCGTTCGAGGGTTACTGCTGCGTTTACCGCAACCATGAGATCCTCAGTAGCAATGTAATTATCGGTTCCGCTAAATCTAACTTTGTCGTTCATTTATACCTCTTGATAAAATTTGAAAACATTCAAAAGACCTTCGTGTAGTAACATCTGAATTATTGTTTCATCTGTGCTACAAAATCTTTTATTCTTTCGATTGCTCCTGATAAATTCTCAACATTTGATCCCCCAGCTTGAGCCATATCAGGTCTGCCACCCCCACCTTTTCCATCCAATGCAGTTACTCCATGTTTTACGAGTGCAACAGCATCATATTTTCCACAAAGGTCTTCTGTAACTCCAACAACTAATGATGCCTTATTTTCAAAACTTCCCGCGACAGAAACTATCCCAGAGCCAACCTCTTTTTTAAATCCATCAACAATATTTTTTAGTTCCCGTGGAGGCACACCCTGAATAACTTTTCCGAGAAAACTGACATTGCCTATCTTGATGCTTTCACTATTTTCCAGATCATCGAATTTTGCATTAGCTAATTTTCGCCGTAATTCCGATATTTCGTTCTCTAATTTTTTCTTATCCTCTAGCAAGCTTGAAACTCTATCCGGTAATTGTTCATGAGTAGATTTTAGAAAACGAGCGGTTAAATTCAATATTTCTTCCTTAGAGTTAAAATACTCAATCGCTCTCTTTGCAGTTGTTGCCTCAATACGCCTAACACCCGAAGCAACTGCACCTTCCGAGATAAGGCGGAATGTTCCAATATCACCCGTTCTAGATACGTGCGTGCCGCCACAGAGTTCTTTTGAATAACGTGCTTTGGGTGCATCCGCTTCATATTTACCCATAGACACAACCCGAACTTCTTCTCCATATTTCTCACCAAAAAGCGCCATTGCACCTGCATTAATAGCATCTTCCGGTTGCATCAATTGGGTAACCACCTCAGTATTTCCCCTTATTTGTTCATTAACTTCGTCTTCAACTATTCTTAACGTTTCGGTTTCTACCGGACGCGAGTGGCTAAAATCAAATCGCAGCTTTTGCGTATCAACGAGTGAGCCCTTTTGCGTAACATGGTCGCCTAAGTGCCTTCTTAGTGATTCATGCAAAAGATGTGTTGCTGAATGATTGGCCCGCAAGCAGGATCTATATTCGCCGTCTACCTTCATTTCAACGGCATCCCCTAGTGAGAAGGATCCATCCTCTATAACACCAATATGGGTGAAAAGGTCCCCTACCCTTCTTTGAACATCTTTGACTCTAAAAGAAGCTTCAGCACCAATTTTTAGATATCCCGTATCACCTACTTGCCCACCGGACTCGGCATAGAATGGTGTCTGATTACAAATTATCGTCATTTCTTGATCTGCGGGGCAGCCATCAGTTGTCTTGACACTTTCTCCATTGATTATCAATCCTACAATCTCACCTTCCGCAAACTCAGTGGAATAACCTAAAAATTCGGTTGCTGATATCTGATCTCTTATATCCAGCCAAAGTGATTCTGTGGCAAGTTCACCGGATCCCGACCATGCGGCCCTGGCTGCGGCTTTCTGCTCTGCCATCGCCTGGTCAAACCCTAATAAATCAACCTTCCTACCTTGTCCGCGTAAAATATCTTGTGTTAGATCCAAGGGAAAACCGAATGTATCGTAGAGCTTAAAAGCTATTTCGCCTGGCAGGTTTTCAGTATCTGACAACTTGTTAGTAGCCTCTTCCAATTGCCGTAATCCTCGAGCAAGTGTTTCTTTAAATCGCGTTTCTTCCAGCTTCAGCGTTTCGACGATTAAACTTTCCGCCCTTATTAGCTCGGGAAATGCTTCACCCATCTGTTTAGTCAAGGCAGGAACTAAGCGCCACATTAGCGGCTCCATACAGCCTAAAAGATGCGCGTGTCTCATGGCCCTGCGCATGATACGTCTTACGACATAACCGCGACCCTCATTCGATGGAAGAACCCCGTCAGCGATTAAAAAGGATGACGCTCGCAGGTGATCTGCAATAACTCGGTGAGAAACCTTAGATGAACCATCCGGATCGGTATTGGACACATGTGCTGATGCCTCTATCAGAGATCTCATGAGATCAATCTCGTAGTTATCGTGACTACCTTGAAGAATTGCAGCAATACGTTCCAGCCCCATACCAGTATCAATGGAAGGCCTTGGAAGATTGACCCGTTCATGCTTGGTTATCTGCTCATATTGCATAAAGACCAAGTTCCAGATCTCAATAAATCTATCGCCATCCTCGTTAGGACTCCCAGGCGGCCCACCCTCAACATCCTCGCCGTGATCGAAAAATATTTCTGAACATGGCCCGCAAGGACCTGTATCACCCATGGCCCAGAAATTATCAGACGTGGGAATTCTTATTATTTTCTCGTCATTTAAGCCTGCGACTTTTCTCCACAACGATGCTGAATCCTCATCCTCTGAGTATACCGTTACCAGCAGTTTTTCTTTCGGCAAGCTCAAATCTTTGGTAACCAACTCCCAAGCGTGTTCTATTGCATTTTCTTTGAAATAATCACCAAAAGAAAAGTTACCTAACATCTCAAAAAAAGTGTGGTGTCTAGCTGTATATCCAACATTCTCCAGATCATTGTGCTTGCCTCCGGCTCTTACACACTTCTGGGAGGTTACTGCCCGTGAATAATCACGGCTCTCCATTCCAGTAAAAACGTTTTTAAATTGGACCATACCAGCGTTGGTAAACAGCAAAGTCGGGTCGTTCCTAGGCACGAGTGGACTCGAAGCAACTACTTGGTGCCCTCGCGTCTCAAAAAACTTTAAAAATACGTCTCTTATCTGATTCGTCGTTTGCATATTCCATCGGCCCTAACAACACCACCTACCATATCGTTACAACGCAAAAACGTTAAGTGTTATTGTTTAATAGACCGAGTCCGCTGTGTCCAGTGGAGGCTAAACTAATCAACCAGAATAATGACTAAACTAACCGCCGCCCAAAGAACATCGCCTATTGCCTAAACATTGATTAAGCGATGTAATTATTCGTCTGCCTCTTCCTCAGAGTCAGGGCCTACTAGCATCGCCTCTGCTACTAAACCAGCATTCTCTCTAACAGCATTTTCGATAGTCGCTGCAACTCCAGAATTTTCCCTGAGAAACTTCTTGGCATTTTCGCGCCCTTGACCAATTCGTTCGCCATTATAACTAAACCATGCACCTGCTTTCTCGACTATATTAGCATTCACTCCAAGGTCTAAAAGCTCACCAGTTTTAGAAATGCCCTCCCCGTACATTATATCAAACTCCACTACCCTGAATGGAGGGGCCACCTTATTTTTTACTACTTTTACTCTTGTTTGGTTGCCTACAATATCATCTCTATCTTTTATTGCCCCTATCCTTCTTATATCGAGACGGACAGAAGCGTAAAATTTAAGTGCATTACCGCCTGAGGTAGTTTCTGGGTTACCAAACATTACACCTATTTTTAGTCGTATCTGATTAATGAAAATAACAAGACAGTTAGACTTCGAGATTGATGAAGTTAATTTTCTCAAGGCTTGGCTCATCAACCGAGCTTGAAGACCGACGTGTGTATCCCCCATCTCGCCTTCCAACTCAGCGCGCGGAACTAGGGCCGCAACAGAGTCAACAACCAGAACATCTATCGCACCCGACCGTACAAGCGTATCCGCTATTTCAAGAGCCTGTTCACCTGCATCAGGTTGAGAGATTACCAATTCATCAATATCAACTCCAAGTTTTTTTGCATAGGCAGGGTCTAGAGCGTGCTCTGCATCAACAAATGCGCAAACTCCCCCTTTTTTCTGCGCCTCCGCAGCTACATGCAATGCCAAGGTTGTCTTACCTGAGCTCTCAGGCCCATAAATTTCAATTATTCGCCCCCTAGGCAGACCACCGATGCCTAATGCAATATCTAATCCTAAAGAACCGGTTGAAATAGCCTCAATATCTACAGACTCCTGCGTCTGACCCAATTTCATCACCGATCCCTTTCCAAATGCTTTCTCAATTTGGCCAAGAGCTGCTTCTAATGCTTTCGATTTATCCATTGTATCCTGTTCTATTACTCTTAATGGTGTTACAGCCATATTCTTTCTCCATTCTTAAAACTGTTATCGACCTCTTGCAAACAATCTCTTAGTCAAATTACTTTCTTAACATTTTTTCAAGTTAATCAGCTTACAACGCTTAACAGATCAACGAGGAACGCTATTTAATTATTTGTACACTATTTGTTCTAGAAAAAAAAGGTCGTATTCATGTTTTGTTCATGGCTACATCTAGGATTTGATAAAGGAGGGGGTGCCAAATAATCTATAGGCAACAAGATCATGTAGGACTTTGCAACACGTATACTAGAAATTTTCTGGCGTTAACCAAATTTTCGATTTTTCAATTGGTATACATAACTAATTATTTCAGCAACGGCCTTATAATGCTCTTGCGGAACCTCATCATCAATCTCTGCTGCTGCAAAAAGTGCTCGTGCCAACGGGGCGTTCTCAACTATCGGAACGTCATTGTCATTAGCTGAGTCTCTTATTCTGAAAGCAACTTCATCAACACCTTTTGCAACTACCTTAGGTGCCGCCATTATTTCCGAATCGTACTTTAATGCTATTGCATAATGCGTAGGGTTTGTAACAACTACATCAGCGGTAGGAACCGATGCCATCATCCGTTCGCGGGCTCTTTCAGCTCTTATCTGCCGCAATCGACCTCTAATAAGCGGATCGCCATCTGTTTGTTTGAGCTCATCTTTTACTTCTTGCTTCGTCATTCTCATCTGTTTTAAAAATTCGTAGCGTTGATACAAATAATCAAGACCAGCGATAAAACCAACAACGAAAACCGCAACAACAAACATTTCTAAAATAATAAATCTTGCCTCATTTATGGTGGCTGCAATATCCATTTGCATGAGGAGTTCGACACGGCTCAACTCTGGTATTGCCACAGCCCCGACAATGGCCGCCACTAATGCTAGCTTTAACAAGCCTTTAGAAAATTCCGTCAAAGACTTCAGGCTAAAAAGCCTAAAAAAACCTTTTATCGGAGAGATTCTCTCGATTGAAGGGATTAAGCTTTGCCCGCTAAAAACAAAGCCACTTACAATTAACTTAAAAAATATAGCCAATGAGAGAAGAACAAATATTAACGGTCCAAGACCAATTATTAGTTGCAATAGCATATCAGAGAAAAGATTCCCGATGTTTGCTGGGTCAATATTAATAGCGTGAAATTTGTCGAAAATCCCACCCGCGGCCAAAAAAAGATGCTTGGCCATATATGGACCTAAAACGCCTGCGATTAAGGCGCCGCCAATCATAATTGCTAAATGTGATACTTCTTGCGAAGTTATAACTTTACCTTTATCGCGAGCGTCTTGCAGCTTCCTAGGTGTAGCCTCCTCGGTTTTCTGTGATTGATCTTGTTCTTGGGACAAAATATCTGCCTAGATTTAGTTAGATGTTAGATACTGATTTAAATTATTAGCATAATATTCGATGAATATTGAGAACAAACCGCTGATTATCATGGAAAAAATTAATAAGCCACCCGCCAATTGAACTGGCAACCCCACGAAAAAAATTTGGAGCTGGGGCATTAATCGAGCCAACATCCCTAGTCCCATAAAAAATATAAGGCTTATTACGATAAATGGAGCCGTCATTTGTAAGGCCAAACGGAAACTATCTGCTATTAAACGTGCTATAACGAGGGCACTATCACCCCACTCAAAAATTAAACCCACAGGGAAAACTTTGTAGCTATCGACAATTGCCAAAATAAACAAGTGATGCATGTTGGTAGCGAAGAGTATCATCACTCCCATTGTAGTTAATAATAATCCAGGCAATGAAGCTTGACTTGATATACTAGGGTTAAACACCTCCGCGTTGGCCATTCCAATGGTTAAACCGATTATTCGTCCCACAGTATCAAGAGTAAGCAACATTATTCTCGCCACCATGCCTAAATAAATCCCCACCACAATTTCACAAAATAAAAGTTTAAAAAGCGCAGAAAGGTTTTTTGGTTCAGGTGGTAAACTCGAAACAATGAGGGGAGAGACAACAACGGTGAGCAACAAAGCAAAGAGAAGCCTAACACGCATTGGTACGAATGCTTCTCCGACACCAGGCAAGATCATTACCGCTGCGGCGACACGAGTAAATACTATTAAGAAAGAGAGAACTTGGAGAGGAAGAAACTGTTCCAAGGCCATAATCGACAATCAACCCCTTAGAGTTAGGATTATACTTGTTATCAAAGAACCTTTATGAAGTTAGCCTAGGCCGATGATTTTATCACCCAAACCAATCATAAATTCTGATATTGTGGTCAACATAAACGGTAGCAAAAACGCTAATGCCGCGAAAACGACTATAATTTTTGGAACAAAAACAAGTGTCATTTCCTGCAATTGCGTTAGAGCTTGAAATAAAGCGATGATCAAACCTACTAGCAATGCAATGCCCATAACCGGCACAGCCATAGTCAGCACCACGGTTATTGCTTGCCTTCCAATTTCAATAGCTTCAAGTTCGTTCATCAGAAGTGACTTTTCTTTATTTTTTTATCGGGTGCATTTCTGAAAGCATATTAAAGGTCTAAATTGGCATCCTCATTACTTCCTGATATGCCTGGATCATTTTGTCTCTAATTGTTGTTACCAATTGTAGTGTTGATTCTGCGCTGTTGATGGCAGACACAACATCGTTAAGATCCGCGTTCCCTGTTATACCCTTCATACCCATTGCTTCACCAGATTTTAGCGTTTCTATGCTATTTTCTGCAGCGTCTTTCATGAAGGAAGAAAAGTCTTGACCGGCCCCTACTTTCTCTGCTTTCTGCGCAGCACCACCCAAATTCGATATGCTCAGCATACTCTCAGTGATTTTATCTACCATTTTCTATCCCATTAGTCTTTTATTTTATTATAACTTAACTTGGAACTCATGGCTATCTGGAGAATTAACTCCGTAATAATTCTATTGTACGCTGTATCATGGCTTTAGAGGCTTCAAGGACGCTCAAGTTCGCCTCATAAGATCTCTGCGCTTCCTTCATGTCCATCATTTCAATCAGCCCATTGACGTTAGGCCTTCTAACATATCCCTTATCATCTGCCAGAGGATGATAAGGCTCGTAGGCGACTATAAAATCAGAGTTATCCCGCCCAATTTTAGAAACTTGGACCATATCTACCCCTAGCTTGCGGTCCAAAATGTCTTTAAAAACAATGGTCTTGCGGCGATATGGATCTGCCCCCTGACTTCGACCAACAGAATCCTGATTAGCAATATTTTCCGAAATTACCCTAAGCCTTGTTCCCTGTGCCTTCATACCACTCGCTGATATTTTTAGCGCATTGTTTAAATCTACAGCCATGCTTCAACCCCCTTATAATAAAACCTAACGATTAACGCCAAGTGCAATTTTAAACATAGACAAATTTTTCTTATAAATATTTGCGACCAACTTATAGTTCATGTTTGAGTCATTAACCTTTATTAGTTGCTCTTCCATAATTACCCCATTTTCGTTTGGGTTCATTTCATATATATCTCTGCTTTTTTCTTGAATTGTTCTAAAATCAGCGCGTTTAATAGTGCCCATCAAATGACCTTTTGATGTCTTTGCTACGGGTACATCTCTTGTCGTGTTTAACATGCTTGAAAAATCAGGCGCCTTAAGGTCTTTTGCCTTATACCCTGGAGTATCTGCATTTGCGATATTTTGAGCCAAAACGGTTTGCCGTTCACTTAACCAGCCCATTTTACTATTAGTCAGCCTAAAAATATCTAATTTGTTTAGATCCATAATAAACCCTAGTTCTAACGACAATCTAGTAGCATTATGCAAAACTCATACCAACATTACAGAAACTTTAAAGCTCATTTTCGCTCGAGGGAAAAGATAAAATTAAAACTGGCTAATTCTTGTTTGGGACTGTAAATTTCTGCGTATGAGCCATCGACAAGCAGCTTTTGCTATTAAAGACACTGCCCCGAATAAAGGAAATCCAAAAGTACTTGCAAAAGGTTTTGGAGTAGTAGCGGAAAAAATCCTTCGCCTAGCTTTTGATAACGACGTCAAAGTAAGAACGGATCCAGACCTAGTAGAAATTCTCTCAGCCGTTGAGGTTGACTGCGAGATTCCAATAGAGGCATTAGCAGCTGTTTCTGAGATACTATCCTATGTATATAAGGAAACAAAAAATCAATCAGTTAATGATGCAACCGAACCATTCAATGAGTGAGAAATTGCTTGAACTTATAAATGATAGGCTCGAAAAAACTGAGCAAGCCCTGTTCCAATTCAAGTTGGATATAGAAAAAAATCCCTCTTCTAAGCTTCCCTCAAATTTACTATCAATGGTTGATGAGATTTGCGATCAATTACCCCACTTGCCCAAAAACACGTCGCGTAAGATAGCCGTGCGGTTGCAGCCAATGCTCCAAACTCTTGATCAAATCATCAAAAATCTGGAAACGCGCAACTCAGATCCAATAAAGAGCGATAAACAGTTCGTCAACAAAGCTGTAAAACGTTACAGGCAAGTTCAAACTACTAGAAAAGTCTTATGATACCAATGAACTGGAATACAGCTAAGTTAATTAATTAAAGGCTCTTTGATGCTATGGATCTAAGCGTTTACATTCGGTTTATTGTTGCTTTGATATTCGTCTTATCACTGATAGGCTTGATATATTGGTGTGCACAGCGATTTGGTTTGAGGCGCGTGTTGGGTGATAAAATAGCAGGGGGCCGTATTGAAATCATTGAAACCAAGAGAATTAATACCAAATTCCAGCTCGTATTGATACGCCGTGACACTGCTACACACCTAATTTTATTGGGGGCAGATAATGGCATGCTGATAGAGACGCTTAACGCGAATGAAAAACAAACGGCTGATAGCGAAAATATCTTAAAGAAAATAACTTCAAATGAACTCTCTGAAAAAAAATAAACGATAGAGGTGTCTGAACGATGTCTCAAAAAAACGTCTCGTGCCGCGCAAAAACAATTTACATTATACTATCGCCACTTTTTTTAGCATTCATTTTAGTCATCTTCGCACCTGATGAAGCTCTATCACAAAGTCTAACTTTGGATATTGGAGAACCAGGTGGATCAACAACGGCACGTATTATACAACTTGTAGCCTTAATAGCTGTGCTATCATTGGCGCCTGGATTACTAGTTACGATAACTTCGTTCACTAGAATAGTTGTTGTGCTATCACTTCTTAGAACTGCGCTAGGAACGCAACAATCGCCTCCCAACGTTGTTTTGATCAGCCTAGCGCTATTCCTTAGTAGTTTCATTATGGCCCCCACTTTTGAACAGGCTTGGACGTCAGGTATTTCACCGTTAATAGAGGAACGCATAGATGAAAAAGAGGCCTTTGAAAAAACTGCTAAGCCATTCCATGATTTTATGTTGAGGCAGGTTAGGCAAAAGGATTTAGAACTTTTTCAGGATATATCAGGATCCGAAGCCGGCCCAAGCAACGAAACTCCTCTGCAGGTATTAGTCCCGGCATTTATGATTAGCGAACTGAGACGAGCCTTTGAGATAGGGTTTTTAATTTACTTACCGTTTGTTATCATTGATATGGTAGTAGCTTCCATCCTCATGTCGATGGGAATGATGATGGTTCCTCCTATAATTGTTTCCCTGCCATTTAAATTAATATTTTTCGTCCTAGTTGATGGATGGTACTTAATCGCGGGTTCGTTAGTTAAGAGTTTCGGAGCTAGTTAGCAGAATTTATCATTCGACAATATCTTTGATTATCGGATTTTACTTAACGGTTGATCCCGAAGCTTCTCTCTATAACTCGTCAAAAAACCCTGAAAACGCCCTATCTCTTGAAAGCGTTCGGTAAGCGTTCTGAAGTCTTGCAAGTCTTCTGCCGTTTTGTTTGTGATAAGGCGAAAAGCCTCTCTGTAGCGTGTTGAGTCCATCATGGCTGCATAAATTTGGCGCGCTTCATTAAGCTTGTCCTTCTGACCATTCATAGATAATGAAACTACCCAATTTACAACTAACGTCGCTGATAAGTCACTCAGCCGCCTGCCATCTTTGCCAGTATCACCTATCAGCCTTTGATAAATCAAAGCCGACCGTTCCCAATCTTGAGTGCGCCAATAAATGTCTGCCCTTAATAGATCAGCTTTTCGAGAGTCATCGTTTTTTATCAACTTTAATGCGCTTTCGCTATCTCCAAGTTCGAAAACGCCCCTTGCCCTTAAACGTTTCCTCTCAAGTGCCAGTCGGCTGTCCAGTCCAGGCGAAACACTTTCATTAAGCGCATCAAGGGCCAATCTTGGTTGCCTATCAAGTAAACGTATAAGTGCCAGTTTACTTCCAACTATTGCTTTCTGCTTTCCCCTTAATCTAAATTTCACTTGCCTTTCTAGAAGTACAGAAGCTCTGTCTAAAAGATCCACTTCCACAAGTCTATCCGCCAACCGCTGAATTATTCGATCACCCCTCCTTCCAACGGGAGTCAGCTCTCGAAACTGGTCGTACATGGACAGAGCCGTAAGCGGCGTCATACTATCAGCAGTACCATCAGTGTATATACTCGAAAATTCATTAATCATTCGTTTTGATACTAAACGTGTTTCAACATTGTTTGGAAAAAAGGTAACCGCCTGTCTAAGAGCAGAGAGTCCTGATACAAAATCCTTTTCCTCAAGGTAAAGCTCTCCCAGACGCCGTAACAAGTTGAATTCCAATTGATCTCCTCGCCAGGCAAATCTTAGTTGCTCCAGTTTTTCGATAGCCTCAGTGCGTGTTATGGCACTACTCTGGAGATCGTGCTCTATTAGCGACCGCTGCGCTCTAACACGCGCCCATCGATCCGGGGCCTCTATTAAGCGGCGCCAGTAATTTAGTGCTGTAGTAATATCATTTGATGCGTATAACACTCTCCCCCTAAGATAATTCAAGCGCGCCTGTTCACCAGCAGTCGGCTTACCGTCGGCGATAGTATCAAGGAAAACTCCTGCTCCTCGGTAATCCTCCGCTCGTATAGCAGCTTCCGCCGCCCACAAAGCTAATTGTGTAGAGAAATTTCTTGGATAATCCCCTGGTATTTCACCAGCTCGCGCAAAGTGCTCAATCGCCGCTGCCCATTTCCCTTGCGCAGCATTAGATGCTCCTCGCCATAACTCTGCCTCGGAAAAACCATTCAGCAGCCCGTTATCCAACTCTTTCTCTGCTTCAGCAAAACGCCCAAGAATAAATTGACTTGCACCTCTAAGAGCTATCACATCTGGTCGTCTTGATAATTCTTCATCCACGGATGAAATCGTTCGTAACAATCCCATGGTCTCTGCTGATAATCCTTTAGCGAAGTAAAACTGAGCCAAGCTTAACCGGGGGCCACTGCGGGCAATACTTGTGGCTTGCGAAATTTCATGCTGAATGCGTTGTTTGAAATCAAGAAACTCGTGCGGTTTTGCACCCTGTCTCCAAGAAGCTAAATTGAATATTCGTCCCGGCTCTAATCCACCAGGAAGCCCATCAGCACTTCTAACAGACAATGTTTTCTGCGTTACTACTTTTGATGGATCCGAAACCTCTAAACCCTTAAAACTACTAGCAGTGACCGC
This sequence comes from uncultured Alphaproteobacteria bacterium, assembly GCA_902589475.1. GTDB lineage: Bacteria > Pseudomonadota > Alphaproteobacteria > Thalassobaculales > Thalassobaculaceae. The sequence goes on from CACITD010000002.1 coordinate 55,841, forward strand.
AACACCATCTGGCATAACCCTTACTTCTAACTCGTCAATCAATGGTTGAATTACGATTCCTTGAATGCTCTTTAGTAAATTAAACTGAGCGAATGTTTGGTTTTCTTCTACACCTCTGCTCAAAGGTAAAATAGGAACTATAAACAACCTATCGCCAACTTCTGGATCCGTTACTATTATAGCTTCGCCAATCCCTTCGGCCAGAACAAAAACTCTTGGTCCTTGCGGACTGGTTTGTTGCGTGACAAATTGCAGAGCAACATCTGGCCTCGATTGTTGAGGCACTAAATCTACGACCCAAATGTTGCCATCCCGCCAAACCGAAGCCGAAACCCCATCAACTAATTTTGCTCTTAATACAGTCCCTTTATCGCTATCGATCTGCTGAGGAAGGCTAATTATTTGTAAAATTTCACTTTTCAATTTGGAAACGTCCAACGAAACTTCTTGGTCAAATACTGCCCATAAATAACCAGCACGAGTGAACACAGCTGCTGGAACGTTCTCTGCCCACCCAAAACGCATTGAGCTGACATTATTAGTCTTACTGAACTCAATTGATATTTGCCCTTTTTTTGGAGCCAAGACAGGCAACGCTGCGGTGGCATTGGTGGGAGAATTTACCTTCCATTTTGGATCGCTTAAAAAATTCTGATTAATAGACAAATCTTTTACTAGTTTACTTGGCTCGGGCGACCGAGTTTCTGGTTTTTTCTCCGGTTCCAAAACGCTATCTATTTTGTTAGCATTCGTGTTCTGACCTGTGGTTGGTTTTAGTGTTTTCTGAATGTCAGCCTTGGGTAATGAAACATTTTGCCGCAAATCTTTACTTTCTTTTTTAGATCCACTCTCCAACCCTAGTTTTTCCGCCAATGCTATAGTTTGTTTATCGCTCATGTTTTCTAATCTTGTACTTTTTTCTTCAGACGTATCTTTCGCCTGCGAGGGAATCTCTTTCGAATTTAGAAAATCTAAGACTATTTTCTTGTCCAACTTTGAATGTTTAATTGCTGCTTGTTTTGGATAACCAATAATAACTACAAGGTTATTATTTTTGTCTTCACTGAGATTAAAACTAGAGAGACTTCTCGGCAACTGCCGCCGCACAGCCTGAAGATCAACTGAACCTTGTGCGTCGAAATTTATGCTAATCTTATCAGAACTTTTTGTTATCGAATAATTTACTTGTTTAGGCCATTCAAAAACAAGGCGTTCATAGTCTTTATGTTTTCCAACTCTAACCGACACTGGCGATTTAGTTTTCTTTTTATAAGAAGTTTTCCGGTCTTTTGGACCTTCAAGACCATTGGACGCACTTTCGACTTCAGGTCCTACATCGAGGATTATTTTGTTAGCAACCCGATACACTTTGTATTCAAGCTTGCCCTGCATAGTTACTACGGCTTCTCGACCTTCATCCTGTGTTAGAAACGTTTTTATGTACTTTCCTAAATCTCTTTTGCCTTTATCGAATTCACTTGAGATGGGAGTATTAAATTCAATTAGAATTTGAGAACCAAATTTTTGAGAACTGAATTTAGTAGGTTTTACAAACTCAAAAGTGACTCTGTCGAAAGTCTTCTTATTACTAAATTGAACTTTGGCATCACTGGGCGTTGAAACCGCAACCAGCGGCAAACAAAAAAGTACCAAGAAATAACCTACCGGCACTAATGTCGCTAGAAACCTAATCATTTTTGCCAATTTTTGTGTATCATGACGTCAACTCGACGAGCCAGCTGGTGTTCGAGTTTGGTTGGCGTCGTTAATGAATTTCTTTTGAATTTTGCATCTGCAAAACTAAGAATTTTCAGGTTTTTTCTATAACCAGCAGATTTAAGTGCCTGTGCGACCGAGTAAGCTCGCGATAGTGATAATGTCCAGTTGTTTTTGTATTTCGCCCCCGCGGCCATTGGGGTGGGATCCGAATGCCCTACCAGAGATATATCGTTACTAAAGTTTGATAGTGTTTCAGCTATGAGGGAAAGTGCCTTGCTTCCGGAGTCGGATAGATTTACTTCCCCTTTCTTAAATATCAGTATTGTAGGCAGAGAAATAATGAGGTTATTTGAATCATAGGAGAATACTACATCTTCAAACACCTTCTCCTTTTTTAGAGAAGATTCCAAAATGGAACGCAGATAACCAAGGTTTAATCCATATCGAGTACTTCGATGATCTAATGGTGTATTATTTTTATAATTCTCAATGGAGGAGGCTTCCAATCTTTTCTCATTATCCAAAGAGCCTTGAAAGACATCCCAAGCACTCATCTTAATTGCAGACATTGAAAACATCATAATGAAAAATGCTAATAGAAGAGAAACTAGGTCAATAAAAGTAAGTAACCACACTGGCCTACCATTTTTAACAACCACATTGCCAGCTGTTATTTGATCAGTTTCGGATTGTTCATTAATTAAATTACGATATAATTTAACCATCATGCTGCCCGCTTTTGCCTGGAAGCTCATCATTTAGTGGGGATCTAAATTTAAATATCAAGAAGTCAGGATTACCTGTTTCTAGACCCACGGCCACCGAACCTTTCGGCACTGCTTTTTCCAACAAAATTGACATTATTACCGAACAACGTTCTTTAGTAAGCTGATCTTCGAACTTTTCCTTTAGGGTGCCCTCATATCCGAAAACTATTTCCGTATCCAGAGGATATTCATTTTCCGCCCGGATAATTATAACCGACAATCGTTCCAGAAGTTCCTCTAGTTTATTGAGTTGAACCGCTCTTCCCTTTTCAAAAATTAATTCAATGGGAATATCGATTTGAGCAGTGTCACTGTCATATGAAATCTTCAGCCTTTTATCACGAAATAAATGTTGGAATATCTCATCTAAGTCATTGAAAACAGTACGTGAGACTGCCGAGTTTTTTAGGGGTCTGAGTTGAAAAAGTTGTTCTGGGGACACAACTGCCGGGAAATTTGCCCTAATGCTTTCTACGACTTGCGTGGTTTTTTTCTCTTTGTAAGTAGATATAGAATTTATGAATATAAAGAATGCTAGAAGTAGGAGAAATAGGCTTAAAAAAAGCTGGGAATTGCCTACCTGGACCGAACTGTTATTACTTTTCATCATTCATTATCAATCTAACAATAGTTTAGAGTTGCTTTTACAAATCCTTGGGCAATTTTTAGACGGCAATAGAACTCTCAATTTTCAACTTCATGACCTTTTTTTTAAGATCAATTCTACTATCAGTTCAACTTTGGCATCTCTCGTCGATCTGCAATCCTTGATGTAATTTCTTTGGCTCTCTCAGGTCTCATTTTAGCAAGAATGGACGCCGACTTTGACGCCTTCATCCGCTCGAAGACTTCAAGCAAAATATCGATGTCTAGTTCGTCAAATATTCGCGCAGATTCCTTTGGTTTCATCTTTTCATAAATAGCCACTAACCCACCAAACTTTTCTTCTTCCTGGGCATCATATTTGGTGATGAGAGTCTCGATATCTGACTTTACTGTCTCGAGTTCATTAATTCTGGCTTCGAGCCGATTTTCTGCGGCCATAAGCAACCCCTCTCTTTGAACGATTGTCTGCTCTCTCGCGTCTAGCTCCTTCCGCCGTCGCGATAACTCTTGCAAAAGCTCAATTTCGGATCGAGTGAACAAAACTGGATCGAGTGGTTGTTCTTTTTTAGGTGCTTTCGCTTTCTTACCTTTAGTAAAACTTTTATCTGCCGTCGAACCTTTATTACCAGGGACAGTGCCTTCATTATTTCCTTGCGCCTCAGCTGGAGTTGCTATGACGGAAATATCACGGTTCGTTTGACTTTCGTCAAAAAAATTCGGTATGCGAATGATTACTAAAACAAGAGATAAAACCGCTACGACTGGCAATAAGCGGAACGTAGAAAATATGCTGTAGGCTGTTAAAGAATTGTGGTGTCTTAATTTCTGTAAGGTTTCATTATGAGACAAGCTAGCGCGTTTTTTTTCACGTACGCTAGTCAACCTCTTTTCCATTCGTTGCTCAAGCGGCAACTCACTTTTTTTTATGTTTATGAACTTACCATTTTTTCCATAAACCATTTTATTTTACTCGCCTTAGAGCACTCAACAGCTCCCTTTCAACCTGTGATTGTCCATTGTCTTTAAAATCAATACCACTGGCTATGCCGGCTGGATCATCAAGCGGTTCATTATCTAGAGATTTCTCATCTGCCTCCTTCCCAACTAACAAGTCGTTTGAATTCGTTGCGATTTTTTCAGCCAAACGGTCTGCTCTCTCTACAAGAAACGCAAGCTCATCTCGCATTGACCGGCTTTTTGCATTGGCCTCAGCTAGCTCCCGCGATACTTCCTCTGCTGTTGCCCGGATACCAGTAAGACTTTTATCGGCTTTTTCGCTAATCTGATGGAACTCGCCCATAAGCTTTTCTAGGTTTTTCTTATCTGACCTCAATGAGGACAAACGCCTACTAAGGCTGACTGCACAAAAGATGGTTGCTATGAGAAGAATTATTAAAATTCCATCAAGAAGATTTAGCCATCCCATTTACTTCCCCAAATAATTACATATTTCTTAATTTTTTATCGACTTTTACCGCCATATTGCCACCTTTTTGTCCCATAGACCCAACAAAAAGAGGTATCTCACCACATCTTAATTCGATTGGTGATGTGGGAACAGCGTTAAGCATCATCTGCGAGCCAGGCTTCCAATTTACCACGTCGTTTAATGAAATCACCAATTGATCTAAAACGGCATCTAACTCTATCTCTGTCTCCCATAATTCGTTCGCAAGATGAGTCTCCCAAATTGAATCTCTTCCAAACTTTTCGCCCATAAATTGCTGTAATAAAAGTTCTCGAACTGGCTCCAGAGTAGCATAAGGGAGCAATAACTCTATCCTACCCCCTCTGTCCTCCATATCAATTCTGAGCCTTGCCAAAACGGCCGCGTTAGCGGGTCGAGCGATGGTAGCAAATCTTGGATTGGTCTCAAGACGGTCAAAACGAAAGGTTACTGGGCTGACTGGATCAAAAGCTGCCGACATATCACTGAGGACTACCGTGACCATCCGTTCAACTAGGTTTCTTTCAATAGTTGTGTATGGGCGCCCTTCTATACGCATTGCAGCCGTGCCTCTCCTTCCACCTAAAAGAACATCTACGATGGAATAAATTAGACCGGAGTCTACCACCATCAACCCAAAGTTATCCCACTCTTCTGCTTTAAAGACACTCAACATAGCAGGCATCGGGATCGTCTCAAGATAGTCGCCAAATCTTATTGAAGTAATACTATCAAGTGAAACTTCTACATTATCGGACGTCAGATTTCTTAGGCTAGTCGACATCATCCGTAGCAGCCGATCGAAGACAATTTCGAGCATTGGTAATCTCTCGTAGGACACCATTGCCGACTCTACAATTGCCTGAATCCCAGTTACTAAATCTTCGTCGTCATTCTCTTCTAAACCTAGCAGACTATCTATTTCATCCTGATTTAAAACAGGTTCGCTAGTGCCGGATGGGGCTTCATTGGCAAGCTGATTACTGTCAGTGCCACTGCTATCTGATACGCTTTCCCACTCCGCCGCTAAAAGATCTTCATCTGTTGCCATTTTTTTTTGCCCTATTGCACAAGCATTTCTTTGAATAAAACATCTTTCACCTTTGCCGGCCGAACTGCTATATTTACGCGGCGAAGAAGCTCCTCATGTAACCTATACATGCCGGCTGAGCCTTGTAGGTCCTGGACGCGCAGTTCTCTTAGATAAACTTGAAAATTATCAACTATACGCGGTAAGAGTTGGTTGACGGTATCAATATCAGCGGGATCGGCGATTTCGAGTGAAATTTTAATTTTCAGAAAAACAGACTTTCTGCCACTTGTATTTAAGTTAACGATCAAATCCGGTATTTCAAAAAAAGTCGTCTGTACGGTCGGGGCTACGACTTCTTCAACTTGCGTCTGTTCATCATCGACATTTGCAGGTGGCTCCGAACTGAATAGTCCCAGCATAACAGCCACGCCTACGCCTCCACCTATAAGTAAGAGTAAAGGAAGAACAATAAACAATATTAATTTCTTGCGCTTAGAGCCTCCATCCTCCGGAGCATCAGCGCCATCATCCTCCAAAATATCTTCTGCTTCTTCTGCCATTTACTCGTTCCACACAAAGATTTTTGACTAAGACATATATTCCCTGTGTTTACTGTTACAACACACACTATTATATTTATTCTTTATCTCATGCAAACCGCATGCCTTATTTTTAGAGTTTACATTAAAATTGCTCTAATCGGAAGTCTTACACGACATGCGGTGTATAATTGATAACATGACGCTAAATATAGCATTTTCTAGGTAGATATTACAAAACTAATTAGGGCATCTAGTAGGAAATAAATTCCCAATATTTTTGAGTCCGAATTAAGCTTTTTACTAGAAGAGGAGAGAAATTTACTCGGAAAATACCTTTTGGCACAGATCATGCAAGAGTGATTTGCTAATTATGGAATGTTTTAGAAGGTAGAAGTTCAGGATGGAAAATTCAATATATGTTGGCTTATCAAGACAAAGTGCTTTGCGAAGAGAATTAGCTCTCGTCGCCAACAATATAGCTAACATAAACACCACGTCCTTCAAAAGAGAACTTGGAATATATTCGGCCGCTCCCACTAATACCGCAGGATCAGGAAGGTTAGACTTTGTGATCGACCACGGATCTTCCGTGAGTTTCGAGCCAGGCTCGATAAAGAACACTGGAAATGACTTTGATATAGCAATCAACGGCCCTGGTTTCATAACAATCGATGATGGTGATGGGATAAAATACAGCAGAAACGGATCGCTATCGCTAACTGCGGACAACCAATTAATCACCAGGGATGGCGACGGCGTTATCGACGATGGTGGGGCTCCAATAGTAATCCCAATGGATGGCCGGAAGCTTGAGATTGGCATAGATGGTACCATTTCTCTAGACAATGAGATAATCGCCAAAATTAAAATCGTAGAGTTTGAAAGCCCGCATCTACTTCAAAAAAGAGGCGACAGTAAGTTTATCACTACAGAAGAACCGAAGGACCCAACTAATTCCAGTATACTCCAGGGCAAGCTAGAAACGTCTAATGTAACTGCAGTTAAAGAATTAGTCAGAATGGTGGACATTCAAAGGTCCTATGAGTCCATAACAAAATTTTTGGATAGAGAGGCCGATCGACAAAAAACTCTAATCCAACGACTAGCTCGTTTAAACAATAACGCTTAAATAAAAGGAACAGTTGATCATGCAAGCACTAAATATAGCAGCGACGGGAATGTTGGCTCAGCAAACTAATGTTGAGGTTATATCTAACAATATATCCAACATGGGAACGACGGGATTTAAAAGGCATAGAGCTGAATTCCAAGACCTACTTTACCAAGACTTACGACGGGTTGGCAGCAACTCGTCAGACGCTGGAACAATTGTGCCTTCGGGTTTACAATTAGGCGTTGGCACTAGAGTTGCTTCCACGTATAGAATTGGTGAACAAGGGGCACTGTCATTAACGGACAATCCTTTCGATCTAGCTATTAATGGTCAAGGTTTTTTTCAAATCCAACTTCCTGATGGTGACACTGGCTATACCCGAGACGGATCGTTTCAGCTAAATGCAGATGGGCAGCTAGTCAATGCAGACGGCTTCCCATTGGTCCCGAATATAACAATTGATCAAGCAGCAGTTGGGATAACAATTAACCAGAATGGCCAAGTTTTACTGAAGTTTGACGGTCAACAAGCAGAAACAATTGCTGGTACCGTTCAGTTAGCAACGTTTCAAAATAAAGCTGGTTTGGAACACATCGGCCGCAATTTACTAAAAACGACAGAAGCTTCTGGCGCAGCAACAACAGCCAATCCAGGGACAGCTGGCTTTGGCACGCTTGAGCAAGGTTTTGTTGAGGCGTCAAACGTAGATCCAGTTCAAGAAATAACTGATCTAATCCAAGCCCAAAGAGGGTACGAATTGAACTCAAAAGTAATAGAGACAGCCGATCAAATGATGTCGGCAGTTAACAACGTGAGATAATTGATCCAACAATCGTAACATGCAGAGAATTATTATGCAGAATAAAACTATAATCACATTATTACTAACCATTATGATGTCCTGCTTAGTTACATCCCTTGGCAATTCTCAGAGTAAAAAAAGTGTTCCTCTCCTGCACCTAAAACCGGCAAAAGAAATCTTTATTGAGTCAGATAAAATCTGGCTTAGCGACCTGTTTTACAGCGAACATGAATTCAAAGACAAAATAGTTGGAGAAGCGCCAGCACTGGGAAAAAAGTTAAAGCTTTTTAGAAAAGATTTACGCCGAATTGTCAAAGCCTCAACTGTAGATTGGCCGGGCTCAATCAGAAGAAGTGTAGTGGTAAGTCGGTCGGCTAAGCAGATCCCAATGAATATCATTAGAAACGCTGTGATAAAGGCTCTCGAGCAGAACCATGTAAATGACGAAATTGAAGTAGAATTCAATGACCGCAATCTTAAAATCCTAATGCCAAAAAACGCTGAGCAAGAGATCAAAGTATTGCAGTCCCAGTTGGATCAGCGAACAGGCCGTTTCGAAGTAGTTATAAACACGCACTCAACAGCGAATGAAAATCAAAATATTATCCTCAAAGGAAAAGCCTTCGCGGTAATTCCGATGCCGGTTCCCAACAAACATATTGGCGCCGGACAACTTATAAACCAAAACGACATAACATGGAGAAAAGTCAGAATAAAACAGCAATCCTTCGGGATCGTTGGATCTATGGAACAGTTATTAGATCACGTATCAAAAAGACCACTCACAGCAGGTCGATTGATCCGTATGTCCGACATACGTCCTCAGCAGCTTATAAAAAAGGGTGAATTTGTCACGCTACATTTTAAAAATAAAACAATGTCTCTCTCGACAAGAGGAATTTCTGTGGAGCCTGGTTCAAGGAACCAGGTCATAAGGATAAAAAACCCCAGGAGTAAACGTATCATAGAAGCTCGTGTACTAGGACCCAATACCGCCGTCGTTTTACCAACCACAACAATCCTAAGATAAGGATTGTTCTCATAAAACGAATATCATCAGAAGGGGCCAACTAATATGTTGATCATGAATTTTAAGAATTTTGGAAAGTTCCTATTATTTCCAACAATGGCTTTAGTACTTTCATCTTGCAACACGCTAGATAGGCTTTCACGGCTAGGGCACTCGCCCGAACTAACTAATATTACAAATCCGCATAAAGCGGCGGGGTATAAACCAATCTCTATGCCCATGCCTAATCCTTCCAGAGCAACCAGGCAATACAACTCACTATGGCAAGAGGGTTCAAGGGCATTTTTCAAAGATCAGAGGGCAAGTGAGGTAGGGGATATAATCACCGTTGTCGTTGCAATAGAAGACGAAGCACAACTCGATAATCGGACCCGGCATGATCGAAGCGCCAGCGATGACTTTGATCTTGGTGGCTTGTTTGGGTTCAGTCCGCCAAAACCAGTAATTCCTGCTGATAATTTTCTGAATTTTAGTTCTAACATGGCCAATGATGGAAGGGGCCGAATTAATAGAGAAGAAACAGTGAATTTGCGTATTGCGGCCGTCGTAACACAAAGACTACCCAACGGAAACTTAGTTCTATTCGGCAGACAGGAAATCCGGGTAAATTTTGAAGTTAGAGAAGTTGTAGTCGGCGGGATTGTTAGACCGCAAGATATAGCGTCAGCAAACACTGTGAGCTACGACCAGATGGCTGAAGCCAGAATTGCCTATGGAGGCCGCGGTCAGCTAAACGACCTGCAGCAGATGCGTTTTGGAGCGCAAGTTCTTGAAATACTTATGCCATTTTAATCATAAAAGAGCTATGCACTAGGTGTGCGACTAACCCAAGAATATGGGGTTAGTCGTCTCTATGAGTTCTTTCTAATCTTTCATGCCGTTCCTGCGCCTCTAATGAAAGGTCGGCTATAGGTCTCGCCATTAATCTTTTCAAACTTATTGGTTCATCTGTTTCCTGACAATATCCGTAGCTACCATCCTCTATGCGATTAAGGGCAGAATCAATTTTTGAAATCAATTTTCGCTCACGGTCTCGGGTTCGAAGCACGAGTTGGTGATCGGTTTCTAACGAAGCCCTATCTGCCATATCAGGCTGCTGCAAGTTACCCTCATTCAAATCACTTAGAGTTTCACCAGCCTCGTGCACGAGCTCTGCACGCCAATTCAGCAGCATTTGACGGAAATATTCAAGCTGTTGAGGATTCATAAACTCCTCATCTTCCGACGGTATATAGTCCGGCGAAAGCGTTATTCCCATATCGTACCTCCAAGATTTTTAATTGCTGCATCTTCAAAAGGCGGGAGTATATGAATCTAAAGGGAAAACAGCAACAGAAAGTTGTTTTTTTTTAACTTACATGTAATTGATCGTCATCAATTTTGTTTTAATCTTTAATAGATAAATCTAATCAAAACGACCTTTTGGTTTTACGAATAATATGCTAGCTGTCTTCAAGTTTAGCTAATTCTATCTTTGCCCGTAATTCAATTTCGTCCAGTATATCGCTCATCACTGGATCCAGCACAGACTCCCGACTTTCCTTTATTGTTCCAGCCAACTCTTCCAATCTTGGTTTCGAGATAGCGCCGACTAGAAGACCTTGTCTAATATCTTCTAATCGGTCTAAGATTCGGGCAGCTCTAGAGCTAGCGTGTTTTTTATCAGAATCCGCCGTTGGTGGCTCAACAGGCAGCAGCGCATCCACTGTCGATACTTTGAGGTTGATGGTTGATTGCTCTGGCCGTAATTCAGCGTCTAGCACACTTGTAAAAGCTAAGTCCGTGCCTTTAGCTGTACCCTTTGATCTTTTGGTGTTTGACACGTTAGTGCGTCGAGCTGGATCAACTTTCATTTTTCAGTTTCTATCCGATAACTGTACCGATAACTAAGTATAACATGAAGCGAGTGACATCATACTGGTTTCCGCTACTCTTATTTTTTTAAAAGAAGTTTTGATGGGAAAATTCCAAGATGGCTGAATACTTTTGACAACGAATGAACTCGAAAGCGAGAAGAAATTAATAATCTATACAAGACAAAATATCTCTTCGTATTAAAACTGGCACAAATTTAGCATAGGAAGAGTAAACGAAAAATATATAGAGACTCATTAAACGCAGGCGCACTCATTATGACGGACTTTCTAAAATTTTCTTCGACAGCAATACGGAAAATATCAAGCTTTCTGCCGATTTTCTTTGTTTTTATTGTCTTGGATATTAAAACCCTGGATGCGCAAACCCGGATAAAAGATATTGTGGATTTTGAAGGCGTACGAGAGAACATGCTCATCGGTTACGGTTTGGTTGTCGGCCTTAACGGAACAGGTGACACTCTGAGTTCATCCATTTTCACCAGAGAAAGCTTAGTCGGTATGCTCGAGAGACTAGGTGTAAATGCACGTGATGATTCTCTAAAAACCGATAACGTAGCAGCCGTAATGGTAACAGCAACACTTCCACCATTTGCCAAGCAAGGAACGCGAATCGACTTATCGTTAAGTGCAATAGGTGACGCTGATAGCCTTTTGGGTGGGACATTATTAGTCACTCCGCTAATTGGTGCGGATGGGGAAGTTTATGCTGTGGCACAAGGACCGGTTGCTGTTGGTGGTGTTTCAGCCGGTGGCGCAGGTGCAGAAGTTAGCAAGGGTGTTCCAACTAATGGGAGAATTGCCAGCGGTGCAATCATAGAACGAGAGATATCGTTTGATTTGCAGGGGTTGGACACACTAAGAATCTCATTGAGGAACCCCGACTTCACTACCGCAAAAAGGATCGCTCAAGCGATAAATAGTTTTGTTGGAGGACCAATCGCTCAGTCTCGAGACTCCGCGACCGTATCACTGGTAGTTCCAGACAATTATCGAGGCAAAATGGTGGCACTTATAACTGATATAGAACAACTCCGAGTAACTCCTGATATCTCGGCAAAAGTGGTCATAGACGAACAAACAGGTATAATCGTTATGGGAGAAAATGTCCGAATAAGTACGGTCGCTATCGCACAGGGGAACCTAACGATCCGTATAACGGAAACGCCGCAGGTATCACAACCACTCCCATTCTCTGAGGAAGGTGAAACCGTAACTGTACCAAGAACACAGATCGAAATCGACGAGGATGAAGATAAGCGGCTTAGTGTCCTATCTAACAGTGTCACGCTGCAAGAATTAGTTGATGGCCTAAATGCGCTCGGAATTGGACCGCGGGATATGATTTCTATTTTACAGGCTATTAAAGCAGCTGGTGCGTTACAGGCAGAAATAGAATTGCTTTAGAAAGGTACTAACATGGATAGTATCCAAAATAATTTGGCAGGAACCGTTTTAAATAAGCTGAAGGAGTATCCTACCCAAAACAGTTTATCTAGAAAACCTCTCTCAGAAGAAAAAATTCAGACGGTAGCTAGACAATTCGAGGGAATGTTTTTATCGCAAATGTTCGGCCATATGTTCAAGGGACTAAAAACAGATGGGTTAATGGGTGGAGGAAACGGCGAAGCTATATTTAGAGACTTCCTAATCCAAGAATATGGCAAGGCCGCATCTAAAGCAGGAGGAATTGGGTTAGCTAAATCAATCGCACGTCAGCTCTCTACAATGCAGGAGGTAAAAAATGACTGAAGCCCGATTAATTGTTGAAAACTTTGTTGACAGCATGACCCATTTAATGGAGCTTTTAATTAAAGAAACCAGTATTTTAAATGATAAAGATTTTGCCGAACTTGAATCTATCCAATCTCGTAAACTTCAACTATCGCGTGTGTACGAAGAAGCGCAAAAACGACTTCAGGAACAGAAAGAATCTGTAAATTGCCTCAACCAAGAAGAACGTGAGGATTTGCGCGAATTATATAAAAAATTTAGAGGTGTATTGTCGGAAAATATGATTGTCCTCAGGGGATCGCACGATGCAACTGAGAATGTCATTAAAATTGTCATAGACGCTGTAAAAAAGGAACGCGGGATAAAGGGCCATACTGCAGCAGCTTTCAAAGCACGGCCCCAGGGATACAAAGCTTACGCTAACGCCTGATTTTTAGCGACTTAATTAATATTAAAATAAATCGCAAAGTCAGAACTAACCAAGCAAAGCAGTCATTACTCGAGCGTCATCTGGTGCAAGACTTTGCATCGTTTCTAATATTTCCTCTGCCTTTTCATCTTCCTCTAGGTTGATCATCAGTTGGTGAGCCAAGAGGAGAACATCTAGGCTACCGCTTTCAGTGGTTAAAACACGCTCAATTTTGTCCAAGGCCTCCTGTTTTTGTCCTGAAAAAGAGTCTAACAATGCAGAGACTGAAAGGACCAATGGGTGTTCTTCGTCTCTATTTTTATTTGCTTCAATTATCTCTCGTTTTGCGTCCTCTAATTTTCCAAGCCTTATCAACGTAGATGCCAAACCTGCTCGACATCGCATATCTTCTGGGTCGACTTTTATCCCCGCGGCATACGATTTTTCCGCAAGATCAGGATCATCCATTTCATTAAGTATCGCGCCTAGCTGACTGTAGACCGATACATCAAGGGGATCTAGCTCAATAGAATTATTGGTGTACTCAAGCGCAGCGACAAGATCACCTGTTTCTAATGAGATCAAACCCAACCATTTTTTATAATTAGCGTTTTGTCCATCTAATTCCTCGGCAACCTCAAGCAGCGCTTTTGCATCCTCTCGTTCTCCGAGGGCTCTTTTACCCAAAGCGATATATAATCTGGCGTCTGAATGATCAGGGTCGACCTCTATCACTTTTCTCAGCACTTCTTCTGACTTACTGAATTCGTTTTGCTCAAGATGGAGAATGCCTAAGTGAAGCAAAAAGCGCGAGTTTTCTGGCTCTATTTTCACCGCGGATGAGTAAAATTCCTCCGCTGCAACCGGTTCACCAAACTGCATACAAAGCAGGCCAGCAAGGTCTAACGCCTTGGCATTTTCTGGTTCTAACTCTAGCGCTTGCAAATAAGCGTCTCTAGCTTGCTCTACATCACCAGCGTCATGGTGCGCTAATCCATCTTGAATTAATTGCTCAACTTTTTCTCTATTATTACCGGCCATAATCACCTCAACATTGGTAAAGTTGATGAATAAACTTAGTAACCTCAGTTACCTTTAAATACCATATATTGATAGGAAGCATAACAATTTTTAGCTGGCCAATTGCCCAACGCATTGTAGCCGGCGCCCATACCGGTGCCAGCTTATAAATTTTTCTGGTGTGCCAATAGCTAGTTTGCCCCGTCAATCGGACTATCAGACATCCTGCTATTAGATATTACCAAGCCCTCTAGCTACCCCAGCGGTGGATGTAGCAATTCCCGACGCGTTACCGCTTGATTGTGTCTCTGCTTCACTCGTAGCAAGACTTACTTGAACTCCACCGTTATTAGTTGCGTCCACAGTTGGGACTGCTATGTCCTGCACTTTACTTATTCCCTCATTCCGCGCAGTAGGAGTTTGTTCAGCTGCTGCCTCTGCAACGGCCTGACGCCCCTTGGCTACACTTTGCTGAGGATATTCCTGCTTTACCTCACCCGAGAGACCGTCTCTTACTCGAAAGATAACTGAAAGGGTCTCAGAGTCGAACTGTATTACAGGCGTGATAAATAGTCCCGCTGTACTTCGTTTCTGACTGGTTTCCTGGATCTGAGTATTATTTTTTGCCGTCTCGGCTTGCTTACTAGACTGTTCTGCAACCGGTGGCGGGCTCGAATTTAATTTTACTGTGTCCACGTCTCCCTCCATTCTGGAGTAAAAAATGTACCAAGTTCGGTATTTTACCAAACTTCAAAGATAAGGCGTATCACATTCTGACGCTCTTGTCCACTAAATAATTAGTTTTTCAAACTACATTTTTTTAAAGGAAATTTAACAAAGAGAAGCCTCTAGACGCTGCAGTTATCTGATATGATGCCTCTATCTGTGATCTTAGGGCCTGAAAACGATTGATAGCCTCGAATGAGTCGATATTTTCCACATCATTTAGCTGTTTAGTGATCAGTTCAATCTCATTTTTATGAGTTTCTTTGGCAGCATTTAGTCTTGATATGTCTCCTCCCAAGTCTGCCACCATTCTGTTAATATCGTCAAAAGCTTGCTCAACAACAGTACGCGCGTTGTCAACCAATGTCCTATACTCTGCTTGGTTAGCCTGCTTCTGCGCTTCGTTTGCTCCGGCAGCCACTTGGACATTTGCAAATATGTTTAGTGTTTCAAAGAGATTTGCAAATGACTCCTGATTTGCCAACTCACCATAAGAAATGTTCAAACCAGTGGCAGCGTTAACTGTTACTTCGGTTGTGGTTGCCAGACCACCGAGAGAGTTGAAAGAGTTTGCGATATATGTCACCGGGGCGCCGCCGCCGGCATTTACTGTAGCATTTGCGGGAGTTGGCACCTCAATTTTAAATTGATTAGCCGAGTCAATTACAGTAACCGTAAACGTATCGTTCATATCCAAACCAGCCACTGCAGTAGCACCACTAAAGGTAATTTTATCGCCAACTTTTAATCCGTGACCCGTTTGAGAAACAGTCATTGTTGTAGACTGAGCGTTGATTGAAAACGCATTGAGACCAAGAGTGCCTGTCCTGTCATTGAATTGAGTATTGGCGTTATTTTGAATTGTCGCCGCAGTATTGCTTGCTGCGTCAACAACGGTATTCACGTCGCTTGCAAAATTAGTTTTTATGGCATTTGCGTCAGCTATCGGAGGCTTATTTGAGGCGGGCCCCGAGAATACGAACACACCGGCAACCTGAGAGTTTAATAAATTGGCAAGCCTATCAATTTGCGTTTTAGCAAACTCGTTCATTATTGGTAAATTTTCCTTATAGAGGTCTTGCGTTTGTTTAATTAATTCTACCCTTAGATCAGTCGCCACCGTCTGCATTTCCAATAAGGCCGCATTGGCAACGTCAGCTCTAAGTTTTGTTGAGTTTATATTATCTACATATGTCTCCCGGGTTGATATAGCTGTGCGCAGTTCTATGGATATCCTAGCATCGTTTCCGGCTAAGCCGGAGAACCTAGTAGCACGCTTACCTGTACTAATTTGTTCTTCAGCTATAGCTAATCCAGCATTAAGCTCTCTAAGGCTTGATTGAAGCCTGTTAAATTGAGTTGAATTTGAAATTCTCATTGGATAACCTTACCATTACTCAGAGTATATTGATTACTTCGTCAAACGCTCGTTGGACAGCATTTAATACTCTTGCCGATGCCCCGAAAGCTGCTTCTAATGTAATTAAGTTTGTTAATTCTTCATCAGTATTTACACCACTTTCATTTTCAACCCGATCCCGAATTTGATCGCGGAAAACAGTTTGGAATTTTAGCTGTGTTTCATATTCCGCTTTGGTAGTAGCAACATCACCGACTAATGATGCAGCGAAACCCTCTATAGTATTATTTACTGTGGGCACCTGAGACAGAGATGTTTGGCCTTCAAAAAGTGCCAATATAGCAAGTTGTAATTTATTATCTGAACTACCAAGTGTCGTGTATCCTCCGGCTGGATCAGTTATAAGACTTGGATCTGTTTTTAATGCCGCCCGCACCTGGATAGTGCCCGCAAAGCCCGCAGTAAAATTGTCTGCTGGTGTGAAAGCTGCAGGCGCGTTTCCTGCAGAG
Source organism: uncultured Alphaproteobacteria bacterium (assembly GCA_902589475.1). Classification (GTDB taxonomy): domain Bacteria; phylum Pseudomonadota; class Alphaproteobacteria; order Thalassobaculales; family Thalassobaculaceae. Next base: position 72,533 of record CACITD010000002.1, read on the forward strand.
TCTGTAAACAGGTTTAGAGCTTCACTAGTTCCTCCACCAACGTCAACGACATCTAATTGCTTAGCAATTCCTAGAGCTAAGTCGTCCAGCTTCGTCTGGAATTGAGGCAATACAGTATCTCTAAGCGTTAACAATCCAGATATGACACCGTCTCTTGTTTTAATGTTTGCTGTTATATCGACTCCGCCTAGAGTAACACCATTTCCGGTCGTCGTTGCCACAAATGAAGACGTTGAATTAAAAGCTAGCGGTATTTGCGTGTCATCCAACATCAATCGACCATCAGCAGTCGATATTGTTAATCGATCGTTTGATCTTTTGAATGAACCGATACTGATATTTTTATTTATGCTCAGGAGTAGCTGATCCCGACTGTCCTCCAAATCTGCTGTGGATTTTTCAGCGGCATTTCGTTGCCCAATCTGAGTATTTAGGTCCTTAATAAGACCCAAATCATTATTTATTGATCCTATAAAATCAGAAATTCTATTATCCGCTTCAGCCCTAAGTTCTTGTATCAAGTTATTAAAACTATTGAAGGACCTGGCTAAGTCATCGGCCGCCGTCACTAGTGCAAGTGCATTCGACGAGCTTTCCGGAGCACTTGATAGCGTTTGAAAAGCACTTTTTAACGCCGTTACCTTATCTGCTATGGATTTTTTATCACCTGGCTTGCCGAACTCTAGCTCCAGACGCCCTAAAAACTCATCTAATACGTCTAATTTTTCTATAGAAGCATTTTGATCTCTAAGCTCTCTGAGTAAGTTGTCGTTTACCTTGCGGGTAACCTCATTTGTTTTTACCCCGCGCCCAACACCTCCTATTACTAAATTTTCTTGATTATGAGATTTTTTAGTATATCCCTCAGTTTCGGCGTTAGCTATGTTCCGCGATACTACGTCTAACCCCGACTGCGCGGCAATCATTCCAGACCGGGCGTGTAATAGGGACGTGGTTAACGACATGAGTAAACCTTCTAGAAGTACTAGCATTAGTTACAAAAAGTGCATTACAAACATCAATGCAAAAATGGGGCCAATTTTAACAAAAGCCCTATCCAATCTATTTGTTAGATATTCAGTGCTAAAAGCTCATGCGTTATTCAAAGAAACAGTGTATTTAAGTATTAATTTCCTTTAACATACCTATCCCTTTTTATGGCTTTATCCAGCTGGATTATTGAGGAACTTTGATGCAGAAATCGAGCCAAATATCACCTCAAGACATTGAAAAACTCATTGCAAACGGTCTCGAATACCAGAATGCTGGAAAAATAGAACTTGCACAAAGTTATTACCTCAAAGCTTTAAAATTTTCCCCAAGAGAACCAAATGCAGTTCATTACCTTGGAGTTGCCTATCATCAGTTAGAGGATAACGAGCAGGCCGAAAAGTATTTGAAAGATGCCCTTGAACTCAAACCGGAAGATAGCCAAGCCCATAACCACTATGGATGTGCCCTCCTTACCTTGGACAAACTTTCAGAAGCAGAACAGGCGTTTAGGAAATCAATAGAGCTAAACTCATCGAATGCAGATGCGTTTTTCAACCTTGCGCAGTTAATCTCTAGAGACGAAATCCTGAAGCAAATTAAGAATGATGAAGAACGTGAAAAAATAGCTTCAGAAGCAGTTGAACTCTTGAACAAAGCGGTGACACTGAACCCCAAACATTTGGAATGGAAGGTAAAACTGGCAGGCACCCTGCTCCAAGCTGGACAAGAAGAGTTAGCTGGAAAAGTATTAAACTTTATTCTGCAACAAAAAATTGATCATCCGGAGGTTTATTTCCTTCGATCTAGAATACAAAGTGGTAGAAGTGCCTTTCATAGCCTTCAAAAGAGCTTACTACTTAAACCCGATGCAAAAAGTGCTCTAAATAACTTTGGATTTTGGAATTTAACAGCTGAAAAAAAGTTTGACGCTCTTATCTGGTTTCGGAGAGCAATGATTTCCGGGCCGGATGATGTTGAGGTCCAGTGGAACCACGCTCTTGGATTACTTGCAAATGGCTATCTCGAAAATGGCTGGGCTGCAGCAAAATGCCGGCATTTAAAGCCAGAGATGTACATTGAGAGACTGGGGTTACCCCCTGAATGGGATGGACAAGAGATAACTGATGGCACGCTATTTGTCTTTCAAGAGCAAGGAATAGGTGATGAACTAAGATTTGCAAACTGCTTTGATGATTTATCGGAAAAATTAAAAACAAAATGTTTTATAGAGACTGACGCTCGCCTAATTCCATTATTTTCCCGAAGTTTTCCTAAATTAAGCTTTATTGAAAAACTAGAACGAGAGGTAAACAACCATGTTATTGTAAATTACGCAGAAGCTGTTGAAAAACTCAATGCAACGGTTCACTGCCCCCTTGGCGACTTGCCGCTGCATTTTCGCCCATCAATAAACCATTTTAATTTTAATGATTCCTACCTTGTGCCAGATGAAAATGAGCGGGCGTACTGGAGAGAAGTCTTTGAGAAAATAGGGCAAAAGTTAAAAATTGGTTTTTGCTGGCAAACTGCCCTACCTAGCAAAACATACGATAGTTACTTTCCTGATCTCCATGAATTGGGTCCAATTTTCGCTTTGAAAAACGCGACTTTTGTGAATTTGCAATACACAGATTGTGAGCAACAACTTCAAGCTGCTGAAAACGACTTTAACATACCCATATTCCGCCCAACTAATATTGATATGTTTAATGAATTAGACAGGGTAGCAGCTCTTATTAGTGAATGCGATATCGTTATTGGCCCAATGACTGCGGTAATTTCTATGGCCGGTGCGGTTGGAACTAAATGTTATGGATTAAGCCTTCACCCGGACTGGACCTGTCTAGGCACAGACAAACAACCTTGGACCCCCCGCATGACCTGCAAATATCGAGGCCATTCTGACTCATGGAGAATTATCATAGAAGAAATAACCGAAGAAATTAGGACATCAATTTAACTTTATTCAAAAAATGTTAATCTTTAGGAGCCAGGCCAGCCATCACTTGCCGATTAATGCTTATTAAACCATCTAGATCGGCCAAGTGGTCCATAACCCTGTTAGTTTCTTTGCTGACCCATATTGCAAGACTAATAAGCGACGCTTTTAATTCATCTGGCAATTTGTTGTCCGGGGAACTCAGGTCACAACGAAAGGCGTGCCATACTTTTTCATTCCAAAGGACAGCGTTAAACTTATCTGACAGCTCTGTTTCTGGTTCGCTAGCTTTTATCAGAGCACCGGTTACAGTTCCAAGAACCTTATACTCAAGGTCTCTGTAACCCTCCTTAGTAGGCTGAACTTTGGCGTAGGCGGCGTACCCCTTCATTAAATATTCCTAACTCTGGGTTATGTTGCTAACGTAAGTTTAAAGCTAATTGCCAAGCAAGTTCAGAAGAATTTGTGGCTGCTGATTGGCTATCCCCAAAACTTGTACGCCAAGCTGCTGTCTAACTTGCAAAGCAGTCAGCTCCGCCGACTCTCGTGCTAAATCTGCGTCCACAATATTACCTAAACCAATTTCAGTAGAGTCATTAACCGTAGTTAAAAAGTCTGTTTGGAATTTCAGCGCTCTTATCTCCGCTCCCAATGCCCCGAGAGAAGTATTGATTTCTGTCTCTAGAGCAGAATATTGGGCGGTGATCACACTTTGTGCATTTACAGAATCCGATGCTGCGCCGGTGGTACCTAGTGTTGCAGCAGCCAAACTTCTTATTAAATGAGTTACACCACTCCCTGATCCAGATCGGGCTGTTAGAGTGAGATTAGTTCCATTTAAATTAGAAATAGTGTTAACGTTTGTCGCATCACTAATCAGCAAATTTCTTCCATTAAAATTCGAGTTACTCACAAAGCCATACGCCTGCGACATCAATTTATCAAAATCTGCCTTAACAATAACCCTTTGAGCCGTTGTAAGACCACCATTAGCTAACTCGGTAAGTTTTTGTCTTATGTCTTGTAGGAGGTCTGAAATCGCAGTAACGCCAGCCAGCGCAATTTCACCAATACCCTTAGAGTTATTTAAACCTTGAGTAATAGCACCTAGGGCCCTCACATCTCCGCGTACACCCTGGGCGATAGCAAAGTTAGATGCATCATCGGTAGCGCTTGTTACCTTTAGACCAGTAGACAGTCTCTCCTGGGTCTTAGACAACTTTTCGTTGGTCCGTTCCAGATTACGCAGAGCGACAAACGCTTCTGGGTTTGTTATGATGCTGTTTGACATTTATCTTTCCTTCTCACTTTCTTGTGAGGCAGAAGTTACTGCCTTAAACCTTTTGTTCTTGCCTTCGTCTATACCATGCAAAACTTGTTACAACTCATCAACCATTTATTTTAGTTGACGTGACAAATGTAAAGCAAGGATCGGGCCAACTTTTTCAAATTTTCATAAAGTATTGTTTTTGCTGTAATTTTCATACTAATTTTTACAAAATCGTTTAAATTCGATCGGCGGGAATTAATTTCCTACTTTATGAACCAATTCTAAAGCTCTTAACTTTCCCTGAAGCTAAATACTCGCGCACGGTTTTTCCAATTCTTTCTGAAACTGTTCTTGAACAGAAAACTTCATCAGCATCTAACATCGGATAACAATTCTCAAACATAGGATCCGTACCCCTAGTAGATCTAAAATTCGGGTAATAAGTTGAAATGGTTTTGACGCCTAAGGCACACGCAAGATGCAGAACAGTAGTACTCGCTGAAATAACAAGATCCAGAGAACTGATAAGGGCGGCGACCCCTTCTAAATCCTCTACCTGATCCAAATCAGGTATTGTTTCTAGTTTAGCTTTTTCTCCATTTCCTTCTGGGATTCGCTCATTACTAAGGCCATATTGTAGGTTAACTAGACGCAAGTTTTTATCGTTTGGCAAAAATTCTAGTAAGTCGTCAAGAAGTGGATATATCGAGGGCCATGACGGTGCAAAACCACTTTTCCAACACATCCCTACTATTGTCTGCCCTGGATGTTTATTAAGATAATTGGCATAAAATTGCCGTCTTTGAGGATTTGATCGTAAACACCCGTCCTCGTTCTGGGGTGTTTTAAAATCATTTCTAAATATTTTTGGTAAATCTCCGCACAACACATAAGCCCCAAATTTATATTTTCTTGTGAGTTCACTATAGTCGAATGACGGCCTATTTTCGCCATCGAACTTAACCTGTCTGGGCACGACGATTATCTCGGGAAAACTGCGTCTAAAGATAGGCCCCCACCGTTTATCACACTCAATAACAATAGCTTTGTGCTTTTTTAAAAGGTCTGGCAAACAACTAAGATATAAAATTTCATCGCCTATTCCTTGCTCAGAACAAACTAGTAATTTTCCATCAATTTTCTCAATATGAGGCCACCTATTTTCTGGCAGCCCAAGTCTTTCCACCGCCCCATCATAATCGAAACGACTAGCCCAGTGTTTCCAACCTTCTTCTTCCTGTCCCAAAGCAAAACACGTTTCCCAAAGAATATGGGGGCTTGAGCCAATATTGGGGAACAGAAGCTTCGTAATTTTAGCAAAAAAGTGCGCCTGCTTTAAAGCTCCGCATCTTTGAAAAACCAGGGAAACTGCTTGATATGTATTACCGTGCTCTGGATCGATTAAAATCGAGCGCTTTAGACTAGACAACCCCTCTTTCAAAAGATTGGATCGCCCGCAGTTCACGCCATGCCAGAACCAAATCAAGGGACTTTGTCTATTTGTTACACTAGCGCATCGACCCCAAAATGGAATATCCAACTTTTTGATCGTAAGACTTTCTTGCTCGACATGGAATTGGGTATTCTTTCCCTCTCCTTCCGACCATATGTTCAGTGAACCCAAAAAGTTAAAATAGCTCTCCAAACGGTCAGGAGCTAGAATGAGTCCCCTCACAACTGCATTTAAGGCAGCCGCTCCTTTCTCTGCTCCGATGTTCGCCATAGTTAATTCTATGTAGGGAAAAGGCGAAAGTGGGTGTAAAGATTTTGCTGCTTCCCCCTCTTCTATCGCTTCGCTAAATTTCGCTAAAAGTCGAAGGGCTGTAGCTAGTCGCAAACGGGAGAACAGAGCATTTGGGTAAAGAGCTACTGCGCGGCGTCCAGGCTCCAGTGCGGCTTCGGGATGGTTTTGCTCGAGATAGATCTCGCATAAATTTAAATTAGCTTCATATTGTTGTTCTATTGTAAGAGCGCGTTCAAATAATTTGCGAGCGTCAGACACGCCACCTTTCGTTTTTTCAACAACACCCATTCTATTATAAAAAATTGATGTATTTGGATTTAAAATGATGGATTTTTTTATAAATGCGGGACCATCTAAAAGATTACCTCGTTGATATAATAGTGTCCCGTAAGAATTGAGCACTAGGCTGTTGAAAGGATTATTTTCTAAAAGATTTTGATATAACCGCGCAGCTTGATCAAATTTACCTGTATTATGTAAGCCAAGAGCCTCCTCAAACTCCTGTTCTACATAATCAATGTCCTGAGATTGGGTAGAACCAGTATCGTCCATATTCAATTCAACCTTGGCGGAACCGCGACAAAAATATGTTACCTGGAAGGGAAGAGTTTCTTTTTCAATGAATAACTAAAGTAAATAAACTACTTATTAGGATCCGTTTTTATAGTGGTAGCGTCGTCAAGGCCTTTCATTATATCACGGTTAACCGATATCAAAGCATCTAAGCTCACATCTCCATTCATTGCGGCATGAGTCTCTTTACCGACCCATAGTCCCAAACTCAATATACCACCGCGTAACTTTTCAGGTAATTTATTGTTCTCGCTTCGGCAATCTTCCATGAACGCTGACCATACTTCGTTATTCCAGTTAAGAGCTTCAGCTATCTTTTGCATTTTAGCAGGACTTTTTTTCATATCACCTGCCGTTTCTTGCGCATCAATTAATGCGGCCGTAACTTGTGCAAGTAACCTGTATTCCGCATTCCTAGAAGAGCCAGTTTGGTTTAAGGCTTTTTTATAAGCATCAATCCCCGACATCTGTAGCCTCTAACTGAGCAGCTTTTTTGCCCACTTTCAACATTTCGTCCTCATAGTTCATGAGAACCTTGCAAGTCTTCATCGCCCGGTAATAATTCCCGCTGTTTACATCCTCCACAATATGGAGCAGCGTGCGCCGAACCTCAGAAAACGTAGTCGCATCCATAAAATCTTCAATGTAAGTCATAAACGTATCACGATAGTTCTTAACGTTCTCTTGGTCCAAATACATCACTAAAATCGAAAAGTAGATACGACGCGAGGGTGTAGTAGCTTCTTTCTCCTGCATCACGTCTTTGCCCAGCAAGATTGTCGCCTCATTCTGCAGAACTAACGAGGCGCCCTTGCTGCCAGCAACCATTACAGCGCCGTTAACAACAAACTTTTCACCCGACTTTACGTTTATCTTTAAAGGCATCGCGATCCAGTCGTACCATAGTACAAACATTTTCACGCATTTGACGAATCGTTGTCAAATAAAAGCTTTTGACTTCATGTTTTTAATGCTGGGCTGGCTTACTCAATTAAACTTTTTTCTAAATGCTTTAGAGATACAGCAATGCGTTGTGGGAATTCTAATTTACAGCGCCTTCTTTATTTTTATATTTTTTAATGATTTATATCAATATTTTATAAAATTTTCTTCAACTATTTTATAATATCAAAATTAATGTGATTTTATCCAATAGGCACTAAAGCTTTTGGCGCGGCAAAGATAAAATCTAAATTTCCAATGAAAGTAATAAAACATTTTTTGCATCAGGAAATGACCGCAATCTCATCTTCAATATCGAATCACCCTATACTGACGCAAAACGCGCCTCTTTGATTTTTCATGGAAGTGCTCGCTACACAGCGATCTTAATGTTGTTTTGCTGTAAAGTAAAACCGCGCAAAAGAGAGTTAGAGTGGGCAAGACAGCCCACCCTAACGCCGTCACTCTATCTGAATAGACCAAGCAGTGACTGAGGTCTCTGGTTGGCAATACCAATTGCTTGAACTGCAAGCTGTTGCTGAACCTGCAATGCTGTAAGCCTTGCGGACTCAGTTGCTAAATCAGCATCAACATAAGTTCCGATAACTTCTTCCCTAGTTGCCTTTAATGCAACAAGGAAGTCCTGCTGGCCTTGCAGTTCCCCCGATTTTGCAGCAAGCATTCCCAGAGCATTTCCCAAGGCCGTTTCATACGTGGCAAACTGATTTGTCAGTACCGAGTTCGCGCGCGCAGCGGTGGCTGTTGTCCCACTGTTTGAGAACGATATTAAATGCGTAAAAAGTGCTACCGTATCATCATGGGTAATCGTAATCTCTCCACCAGCACGCGCGGCGGATGCATTTCCAAAGATTACTCCGGTTGAGACAGTGACGTCATTTGCGCCTCCACCTACGGAAAACAGGTCAACCAGGTTGCCGTTTACCTCGTCTTTATTAGCAGCTTGCTTAGCAAGTCCTCGAGCCTGCGAGACAAGATCGTGAATCTCTTGGCCAAGCGCGGTTCTTTGAGAAGCTGTAGCCGTTTGACTAGCCATTTCTTGAAACTTGGCTCGTATTTGCCCCGTCAAATCACCTATGCCCTCTGCGGCGGCAAGAGTATAATCAACAACACCCTTTACCTTTGCAATACTGATTTGAAGTGCGTCTATTGCTTTAACCTCACCCCTTAACCCTTGCGCAATTGCGAAAGAAGATGCGTTATCCAGAGCGCTCGCAACGCGCAGGCCAGATGCCACTCTATTTTGGGAGATGTCTAAGTCTCTGTTTACTCTATTTAAGCTTTGAAGTGCGGTGTAAGCCGCCGGATTCGTATATATAGAATTAAATGCTACCATTTATCGGTCCCTTTATTCTAAGGTTAGCGGGCATTTTGCCCAAACACGACAGAGGTTTTTACCACTTCGCTCCTTAAAATAAGGACGGATTTTTAAAACTGTCAACAAAAAAAGTCTAAAAAAGCTATCCTGCAACTTGGCAGGACTTTTTAAATGCTACTTTTGTTAACGTTTACAGCGGGTTAACTGTATTTAACTTTTTTTGCTTTAGGAGAGAGGAGGACATATTATCTGCCCTCCACGATCCTAATAATAAGCATTACTTAGATATTAACCGCGGAACAGTGAGAGAATTGTATTAGGTCTCGTGTTCGCAATCGATAATGTTTGAACCGATAGCTCCTGTTGGATTTGTTGTGATGTAAGTTTTGCTGACTCTCTGGCCAAATCAGCATCCACTATATTACCAAGCCCGATCGTGGTCGTGTCGCGCAGCTCTTCTAAGAAACCTGTTTGAAGGTCAAGCGCACGTACTTCAGCACCAAGGGTACCTAACGCCTGTGCTACGGTTGTTTCTAAGTTAGTGAATTGTCCAACAATTACACTTTGGGCATTCACCGCCGTAGTGGTAGTCGCAGCGGCCAAGCTATTTATTAATATTTTAACGTTTGTCTGAGCGGTAAGCGATAATTGATCGCCTCCCAAGTTTGATAGCGTATTTACAGTTTGAGCATTTGACGTCAAAAGCGCAAATCCGTTGTACGTTGCGTTTGAGACGAAGTTGGCCGCCTGGGATACTAACTCGGTAAAGTCACGTCGAATAATAGTTCTTTGAGAGGCAGAAATACTGGAGTTTGCCAGCTCTGTAAGTTTTTGCCTGATATCAATCATCAAATTGGAAACCGCTGTTGCCCCTGCAACCGCCACTTTTCCAACTGCCTTGGAGTTATTAAGCCCCTGGATTACCGAGTCTAGTGCACGAACTTCGGCCCGGATACCCTGAGCCACGGCAAAAGCTGACGCATCGTCAAGCGAACTTGCCACTTTAAGTCCTGTCGAGACCCTACCCTGCGTAGTATCGAGGCGTTGATTGATTTTATTGAGAGAGCGTAGCGCTGTAAACGCCGACGGATTTGTAAACACTGAGTTGTTGAGAGACATTTTTCTATGTTCCTTTTTCTAAGGTTAAATCGGCTTCTGCCGACCGAGATTTTTCTCGATAATGACCAGTTATAACAATCTAAAATATATTTGTAAAGTATTTTATTTAAATTTTTTAATTTTTTTCTTTTTAGAATGAACCTTCCATATTATTTGAGTTTATATTCTTAAAAAAAGATGTAATTTCTGCCATTAATATCGGATATTTTTTTAATTAAAATTTTTTTTATTTTTTAATTAGTTTTATTTAAAACCGATTTTATTGGGAATATTTTGCCGTCTGGGGGTGCATTTTTTTCCCGTCTCAAAAAAAAATATCAACACCAAAATTGGTGAAAAATATAAGTTTCTGAAAATAAACGATTTTTTCCTGTCAGAGGATTGGCACCAGCTTTGCGATGTACACCCCGTAATCAACTTCGGGGTTTAACCATGTCAATTATCGATCAGTTGTCGCTAAGCAAATCCGGACCTTCCGCGTTTTCCAAGGTTGCAGTAAATGCAACTAACGACCTTTTTAGTACACTTCTAGGATCCGAAATCCTGGCAAGCATTAATTCGCGCGATACTCTTGCACATTACCAGACGAAAAGTGGTTGCAGCCAGCCCTATGATAGGCATCAAACAGGATCCCTCGAGTTTAACGACCGACTAAAAAATGAGATACACAGTGCAAAACAACCTGCCCCGTATGAAGATGATGATTCATATAAGTATAACCAAGTCACCGAAAAAGATCACTTCGAGAAAGAACCAACAGTAACGAATGCCACTGAACGAAGCAACAACAATGAACGTAGTACGGAGAATGAACGAGACATTAAAAAACATGTCACTGGTAACTACGATAAGGATAACCGCTCACAGTCTGCCCAAGGCACAATTGAAGTAGACAAGGGTGTTATTCCAACAGAAAATAATGAAGTTGGAAGTATCGAAGCAATAGATAGTCAAAGTATATTAACCGATTCCATTGACTCGATAGTTGTTAGCGCCTCGTCAAATACCAATCAAGAGACTCTAGATCAAAACCAGCCTTCGTTAATCACCCCGTCTACCCCATTACAAGGGCTTGCAGCGGCTGAAAGCACCAATAAAGCGATTAAGTCGGCCGTCGATCTTCAAGCCGAGGCGAGCACCCAATCAATAAAAACTCCTCTAGCAGCTGACTTGGCTCCTTCTATCCCTGGCAATTCTTCTGATAAACCTCATTTTATTATAGGGGCAGCCAACCAAGCAAACCAGGGCATAAAGAATTCTGTCGAGGCGCAACAACCTCAAGTTGACGGAATATCGTCCTTTTCTAGATTAATGGCAAATAACACTTCTGATATTGGAAATATTGCAAAAGGGGATGTCGGACAAAGCGACGTTAATTCACCTTCAACCAACTTAGAAGGTACGCAAAATAATTTGCCTTCATTGAGTATAGACAGTTCAACCTCAATATTATTGAACACATCCAACCCGGAGGTCAGAGCCCAGAAACCCGAAACATTAGCCAACACTAAACTGGCAGAAATTCCTTTAACGCATCAAACTTTAATATCGCCAATCGCATCCAGTGGAAGCAATTATAATTCCATTTCGACGGTTTCCCAAACACCTACTAACTCGCTACCTCAGATAGCTGGAGGACCGGAAACTTCAGTTGTTTCTAACACTCCGCTACAAGCGCAAACAACTGCATCTAACATGGTTTCACCTCACGGGTTAGGGAATAACGTAAATACGGTTTCTTCTAATTCTGCAAACACCAGTGAAGCGAACACTGTAGAACATCAGACTAATTTAATTGCGAGCTTATCCAAGGACATCAAAATTAATATTAAGGATGCCCAGACGAGTGGGGTGCGGACCACCAATGCTGTTGGCGCTAACATTTTACAAGCGCATCAGTTTAAAGAAAGTGAGATCAATCCGACTTCTCAAACTGTTCCGGTTCAAAGAGCTACATCTGCTCTTACGCCTCCATCTATAGTTCCAATTGAAAATCCAGCACCATTAGATGTAGCGGCCAACTCCGGGAATAAAACTAACAGCCTAAATGTCCAAGGAAATAATGGGTTATCCACTGGAAACGGAGCAACTAACAACAACCAGTTTTCCGGAGGCAATAACTCCTCGCAGCCTAATCTGGAAAACAACCAGACCGGCAATCCGAGAGTGTCGAACGTAAGTGCACCATCTCCTGCAAGCTCCCCTACATTTGGATCGGAAGGAGCTACTCCGAGCAGATTGGACGGGCCGACAGGGCAGTTTTCTCTCAGCCAAAACGGAAATACGGCAAGTACAAATAGTACCGCTCCAACCGTACAAAAACCAATCGTTCAGCCAGCCACAAATCAAGTTTTTGTTCAATTAACAAAAGCAGTACAGAATGGACAGAATAAAATTACCGTCCAGCTTCGTCCAGAGGAATTGGGCCGTGTGGAAGTGAAGCTGGACATAGGCGGCGATGGACGGGTAAAGGCTATGGTTATGGCAGATAAACCAGAGACACTTGATCTACTTCAAAAAGATTCTCGAGTGCTGGAACGTGCCCTTCAAGAAGCTGGCTTAAAAACAGATAATAATTCACTTTCCTTCAATCTGCACGGTAAAGAGGGAAATAGCCATACAAATCTATCGTCAAATGCAGGGGCAAACTCGAATGGCCAAAACCATGCAGAGCAAGGAACTCAAGATGATGGAGCAATAAATGAAGTTGATGTATCAGCTACAGCTATTGGGACGACGCCTGAAGGCGCAATAAACGTGCTGGCTTAAAAAGGAACCAAACAATGCAAATCACTCAAATTACACCAGCAGCCAACCAACCGAAGAAAGACGCCAGTACTGCTTTACAGGGGTTGGGTAATGATCTTGATACATTTCTTACTATGCTTACAACACAGCTAAAAAACCAAGACCCTACCAACCCGCTGGACACGCATCAAATGACGGCTCAGCTCGTGCAGTTTGCGAGCGTTGAACAACAAATCGCTCAAAATAAAAACTTGGAAGATTTAGTAAAACTACAAAACCAAAATTCCGAATACGCAGCAGTCAATTACTTAGGGCATAATGTTCAGGCCGAGATCGACATTGCAGACGTTTCAGAGGATGGGGCCTCATGGGGTTATGTGTTAGACACGCCGTCCAATACTGTTGATCTACACGTCGTGAATTCGAACGGCATGAGGGTTTATTCCACAGAAGGTGAAGCTGGAGCTGGCGTTCGCCACAGCCTCGAATGGGATGCTCTGGATAATAATGGAAATCCCGTGGAGCCTGGTCGTTATAAACTGTTAGTGATCGCCAGGGACGCGCAGGGAAGTATCATTGACGGAAAACCCACCATAGATAGCCTTGGTATGGTAACCGCCGTAAAATCAAATAAGACAGGTCCGAGCCTAATTGTCGGACAAGATACCGAAGTTACGTTGTCTCAAATAAAGAAAATACAATAGGCAACGTACTTCAAAAAAAGGCAAAACGCCGATGAGTGCTAGAAAGTAAAAAATAACAAAAGAAAGAACAGGTTAATCTAAACTAACCTAAAGAACGGAGATTAAAATGAGTATTAACTCGGGTTTATTTGCAGGCGTTGCAGCTGTGGCTGCACAATCAACGGCTTTTGCTGTGATATCGGATAACATAGCCAACGTTAACACCGTCGGTTTCAAGGACTCGACGACGCAGTTTCAAGCATTGGTAACACAGAGCCTTTCGACATCAGCAACAGCAGGTGGTGTTAAAGCAAGAACAGAGACGGACCCAATTAAGCAGGGTCTTTTGGAAGGAACTGCGTCAAATACCGATATTGCTGTTGACGGAAACGGTTTTTTTGTAGTTAACGAAAAACCAGTACCCACGCTGCAAGACGAATATTTACTGACACGCGCTGGGAGTTTTATTAAGGATGAAGACGACAGACTGAAAAACACGGCAGGTTTCTTCCTTCAGGGTTATCGTACAGATGGTACCGGGGCCATATTGAATGAAGCAACACGGGATCTTTTTTCAAGTCTTGAGACCGTAGACCTCTCTCGTTTTCAAAGAATTGCTAAAAAGACAGAAAACGTAGAATTAAACCTTAACTTGAATTCAGCTATTGCCGACAGTACCGCAGATGGTGTCACAAATATAACTGTTTATGACTCCCTTGGTAATGACTATCTACTAGAACTGACCTGGTCGAGAACCGCGGTAGATAACCAATGGTCATGCCTCCCTAAACTACAAAACACTGACACAGCCGCTGCAGGGGGAACTGTAAACGAACAAAGAGGCGCAACCGCTGCCTTCTTGATCCAGTTCAACACAGATGGCACCCCCAACCAGGTTAGTCCCATGGCCGCTAACGTGGGCGCTGCAGCTCTAGCCGCCGCTGGGACAACAGGGGACCAGGTAAGTGTTGCTTTAAATTTCCAAACTGCTGACATAGAATCGGCTTATGCTAGAACTGTTGATCCGATTGCGCTTACATTAGATCTTGGAAACTTTGATCTACCAAGTGGTTTGACGCAATATGACGCTCCCTACCAAACGTCTCTTTTAAACCAGGATGGTAACGGCCCTACCGATTTGGAACGTGTGTTTTTCAGTGATACTGGTCTTTTAACGGCAGTTTTCGCTGATGGATCTTCACGTCCAATATACCGGGTGCCTCTTGCTACTGTTCCGGCACCAAACGAACTACAGGGCCTGTCAGGTAATGCGTATGCAATTACAGCGGATTCTGGGGAAGCAGTCTTAAACTTCGCAACAGAAGGTGGATCTGGTCGAGTTTCAGCCAACGCGCTAGAAAACTCCACTACCGATATCGCCCGGCAGTTTACCGATCTTATTATTGCACAGCGTGCTTATTCAGCGGCAACAAAGATTATTACGACTGGCGATGAACTACTTGAAGAAATCGCTAGAGTTAAAAGATAATCTTTAAGGTTCTTTATTCTTTCTTTATGGCCTTGGGAAACTATTCCCAAGGCCATTTTTTTAACTTGCACCTAACCACGTGAATATATACCTAGTTTTTACTTTCCTCATCTAATTGCTCTGTTTCTCTTAACCAATTCTTTATAAACTGGGCCTGATGATTAGTCATTAAAGATGGTGCATGACCGCAATTTTCAACGTTAATCAGAGTTGCCATGGGGCCACGTTCGGTCATACGTTTCGCCGTTTCATAATCAAGAACAGTCGAGTTCTCTCCCCGAATGACCAAAACGGGGCATTCAATCCGATCATATTTATCCCAAAGGTTCTCTGGCTTAAAAGCGCCCAATAC
This sequence comes from uncultured Alphaproteobacteria bacterium, assembly GCA_902589475.1. Taxonomy (GTDB): domain Bacteria; phylum Pseudomonadota; class Alphaproteobacteria; order Thalassobaculales; family Thalassobaculaceae. Next base: position 87,721 of record CACITD010000002.1, read on the forward strand.
TTCAGGGTCATAATTCAGAGTATAGGAAGGACCTGGTTCCCTATTAATACTGTGAATAACATAATCAGACCATTGCACATCTTCTATAAGCCCAATTTCTGCATAGGCAACCCGAACATATTCTTCTATCTCGGTGAGCTTATTGAAAGTTGGAGGGTTGGAGAATTTGTCTTGAAATCGTTGAACCGTATTTATTGTCAAGGAAGGACCGATATCATTAAGTATCAATCTACGAATTAGTGTATCCGTTCGAGAAGCAAGGTGTATTCCTATTAATCCACCCACACCAGTACCAAGCCAATCCATTTTGCTGATGCCGCGATAATCCAGTAATCCATCAATATGACGAAGAAAATTTTCTACATTATAGCTTGATTTATTGGCTAGCCAGCCACTTCTACCGTGACCCGCTAGGTCTACTTCAATTACTCTTAATTGATCCTTTAACTCATTCGATAAAAAATCAAAATCTCGTGACTGCCTGGTTAAACCGTGCACGCACATCAATATTCTATCTCGATGACCCTCTCCCCAATCTGAAAAAGCTAACCAAACAGTGCCGTCCTCGTCCGTGTAAGGAAAGGTACCGGCATTACTTGTTGTCATTTTTTAAATCCAAAAGCAGTACCATTTTGCAACTAAAATTATGTGTATCTTGGTTAATACAAAATTAATTCGATTGAGAATATTTCCTTCAATTAATTTTTTCAACCAACTACGTACATGAAATTTCTATCTCGAATTCTTGTTTTGAAGACTACAGCTTCTCGCTATCAATTAGTGCAATACCCTTATAGGATCTTTTATTTTAGTGTTATTTTAAGCAGGTGGATTTAGTATAAGAACTCCGTTTTACTTTGATTTAATTAGACACTACTTCTAAGGGGCACTAGCAAATAGGAACAAATTAAATAATGAGCGTTAAATTAAACGTTGCGTCAGATGTTACATCCCTTGCAAGAGGCCTTGCTGTGATAAGAGCATTTGATAACTTTTATAAACCACTTAGCCTAGTCGAAATTTCGAATAATATTTCAGTTAGTTTTTCCAATACCCAAAGTATTTGCGAAAATTTAGTCGAGTTAGGCTACCTTTCAAAAAATATTTCAAACAACTGTTATTATCCTACCTCGCTCTGCCTTAAATTGGCGTCAGGTTTCTTTAACTTGTCTCCATTACTTCAGGCAGCTTTACCCGAACTAAATGGTATTTGTGACTCCATGGAAGGAAACGTTAACTTAATAGGTTATGATCAACATGAGCTAACCCTCTTGTTCTGCACTAACTCCTACCAATTAGGAGAATTTGAGGTTCCTGGCAAATCACAAAATCTCCTCTATACAGCCGCCGGAAGAGCAATCCTATCACATCTGCCTGCCATGGATGTTGTGAGCTTGATTTTCTCGGCAGAACGCATTCCGTTTACAACGAAAACAATTATGGAACCTAAAACATTGATGGGTGAAATAGAGCAAGCCTTTAAAAATGGGTTTGCCGTTGTAAGTCGGGAACAAAATAGTGATACGGTTTCAATTGCATCCGGTATTCTTAATGATCGAAACGAGCCCATAGGCGCTGTCGAGTTAACCGGAGCATGGGAAAAATTGAGGTGGGCCAAAAAAAGGAAGAGGTTAGGGAACGCAGTTCAAACCCTATCAAAGTCCATATCTACGAACTTAAAAAACCACTCACTACCTTAGGCTATCATTAATCTTCTCAAGATCGTCGACACCCGGTCGCAATTGGGAGAAAGGAAGCGCATTCAAAGGAGCATCAACCAAATGCATCTTTTCCTTTAATTCTGTATCATTTACATTTAGATACAGCAGTCCTGTCGCTATTTCACCTTGTTCCTGGTAACGCATAATGTGCTGCATAGCTGCCGTTGCATCTGACGGGTTGTAGTCGGCATCCAATTTTCTCAGACGCACGTGACTGTCATCGTGTAGCATGACGTCAATAGTGGTGCCGGTCTCATATTCAATTTTTATTTCTTCTTTTGTTGGGACGTAATCCGTCGCCGTAACGGTGTGCTCGTTGTCTCGAACAAATTCAAAACTTTTTGTTGAGCCCACGTGATTATTAAAAGTAACACATGGCGAGATTACGTCTATAAATGCAAAACCCTTATGCGAGATCGCTGCTTTGATCATAGGAACGAGCTGATCTTTATCTCCAGAAAATCCTCTGCCAACAAAGCTAGCGCCAAGTTGGATTGCCATAGCTGCAAGATCAATACACTCAAATGCATTTTCTTGTCCTTTACGGCCAACCGACTCCCTATCATTGGTGGCGGAAAATTGTCCTTTGGTGAGACCATAGGTGCCATTATTTTCAACAATATATAGCATATCTACCTGTCTTCTTACTGCGTGAGCAAACTGTCCAAAACCAATTGAAGCGGTGTCGCCGTCGCCAGATACGCCGATATACTTCAGTTCGTTATTGGCCACATTAGCCCCCGTGGCTATTGATGGCATCCTGCCATGAACCGAGTTAAAACCGTGACTTTTGGATAAAAAGTATGTCGGGGTTTTCGAGGAACATCCAATACCTGACATTTTAGCCACTTTGTGCGCTGGTAGATTTAGCTCGAAGCATGCCTCTACTATAGCAGCACTAACTGAGTCATGTCCGCAGCCTGCACAAAGGGTGGACATTGATCCTTCATAATCACGTCGCGTCAATCCAAGATCGTTTCGCGGCAAATTTGGATGGTGAAATTTTGGTTTAGCTAAATAGCTCATGTATTAATCCCTGTTGGAATATAATTATTTCATTCGGCCGCAAAGTTACCTGCGTCTGCGCCAGACATTTGCTTACCTAACAGTTTTGAAACCATATCAGCTATGCACGTTGCGGTAATTGGAAATCCATCATAATTTAATATTGGGACGATTTTAGCAGGATCAATTTCGCATTCTGTTATCAGCAGCGACCTCATCTGACCATCTCTATTCTGTTCTACTAAAAATACCTGTTCATGGTCGTTAATAAAATTAACAACATCTTCACAAAATGGAAAAGCTCTTATTCGCATTGTATCTAATTGTATACCTTTGCTTTTCAGCAAGTTCATTGTCTCTGGTATAGCAATATCCGTAGTCCCAAAATAAACCAGCCCCATGGTTGATGACTGAGTCGACTGACCAAAAACCGGCTCGGGAACTAATGTCTTTGCAGTATTGAATTTTTTAAGGAGCCGTTCCATCACTCGAACGTTTACGCTTCCGTCCTCTGTGTAACCTGCGTATTCATTATGGGATGTTCCACGGGTGAAAAAGGCACCTTTATCGGGATGAGTGCCTGGGTAGGTTCTGTAAGGAATTCCATCACCGTCCACGTCCAAATATCGACCAAACTTTTCTACGTTATCTAACTCTTCTGCATCCAGAACTTTACCTCGATCCCACTCTTTTGTTTCGTCGATCTTCAGAGGCCTTGTTGTCCATTCGTTCATTCCCAGATCTAAATCACTCATAAGGATTATAGGGGTTTGCAGCCGCTCTGCTAGATCAAAAGACTCCATTGCAAAGTCGAAGGCCTCCGACGGATTAGAAGGAAAAAGAAGCACATGCTTAGTGTCACCATGGCTGGCGTACGCGCAGGCCGTTATATCGGACTGTTGAGTTCGGGTTGGCATTCCTGTTGAGGGACCGCCTCTTTGAATATTTACCAAAACAGTTGGAACCTCAGCAAAGTAGGCAAGGCCCAAAAATTCACTCATGAGCGAAATCCCCGGCCCACTCGTTGCCGTGAAAGCCCTAGCCCCATTCCAGTTTGCACCAATAACCATACCAATAGCAGCGAGTTCATCTTCCGCTTGAATTACGGCGAACTTCTTTTTACCAGTCTCTTTATCTACCCTAAGTTTATGGCAATACATGTCGAAGGCTTCCGCCACTGAAGTTGAGGGTGTAATAGGATACCAAGCAGCGACCGTTGCCCCTGCGTATACGCACCCCAATCCGACTGCCGCATTACCTTCCATTAGTATTTGATCACCGACTGCGTCTGAGGCCTGAACTCTTACGTCGAGAGGACAATCAAAGTGTTGGAGGGAATACTGCCTGCCTAACTCTAAAGCATCGATATTCGGTTCTATAAGTTTTTCTTTCCCTTTGAACTGTTCACTCACCATGCCTTTCACAACTTCGAAATCCATGTCGAGTAATGCCGTTAATGCGCCTACATAAGCTACGTTCTTAAACAACTGGCGTTCTCTTGGAACAGTGAATCGCTCA
>CACITD010000003.1:0-60000 GCA_902589475.1 uncultured Alphaproteobacteria bacterium
AGCGATCTACCAGTTTTAAGAATTCCTGACGAGTGCACGTATTATAAAGAGGACGCAGGGAAACTCTTAATAGGCGCCTTTGAGCCAATTGCAAAGCCATGGGGTCACAATGGTATACCCGATGAATTCTGCTTCGATCAGTTGCCAGATGATTTTGAGCACTTCGAACCAATTCTAAATAAAGCGGTCAAACGCCTTCCAATACTAGAGACATCAGGGATACAGTTATTTTTCAATGGACCAGAAAGTTTCACACCAGATAATAGATATTTACTTGGTGAAGCAACGAATCTGAAGAATTTCTTCTTGGCCTGCGGATTTAACTCCATTGGTATTCAATCTGCAGGTGGAGCCGGCAAAGCTCTGTCCGAATGGATGGAAGCTGGCTGTGGAAATCCGGCATCTTCAAAGAACGGAAGTGCGCGAAGCCGAGGAATTTTTCTCATCAGGACAAAAAGGCTCTTCCTCCATGCCGCATAAACGAAACCCAGTGCTCACTGAAAATATAACCGGGCTGGCCCGGTTGATAAGAAGTCACGTGGTTCCTTCGATGGAAAATGTCGCACTTTGGCACGAACGAGATATTTCTCATTCATCAGTAGAGAGAGTGATTGCACCCGATGCAACGATAGCCCTTGATTTTTCATTGGCAAGAATGACTGGGGTCATCGAGAAACTAGTAGTTTACCCTGATCAGATGCAAAAAAATCTTGATAAGCTTGGGGGATTAATCAATTCACAACGTATTCTTCTAGAACTAACACAAAAAGGTATGAGCAGGGAAGACTCCTATGAAGCAGTTCAACGAAATGCTATGCCTGTGTGGTTGGACGGCAAAGATTTCAAAGCCTTGTTAAAAAATGATACAAAAATTAGAGAATTTTTAAACGAAAATGAAATCGAAGAGTTATTCAATCCTGATTTTCATTTTAAACATATCGAGACAATATTTGAGCGTGTATTTGATTGAAATCGAGCCTAGTTTAGCCAGAATGATTCTACATTATTTGGTACAAAATGTAATGCTGTTTCGAAGTGAAATACAAGATAGGGTTATGTTGGTGTCAAAACACAAAACCTCTAAACCATTTTCCACCCCGCACAACAAAGTCTCATGATATAGTGGATCAATGTCCCGAGCGATTTTAAAATTCCTGCAGTCCATTCGCTGTATAAGGAAAATCAAAACACTTTTGTCACCTAGTTTTATTCGATCAGTTAAATCTTCAATATGTCTGGATCCACGCGCGGTGACGGAGTCGGGAAATTCTGCAATTCCATTACTTTTTCTATTATCTCGCCTCAAATGCACATTTTTCACTTCAACCCAACAACGACCCAGTTTTTCGTCCTCTAATAGAATATCCACGCGTGATCTTTCAGCGTAGTTTACCTCTGTGCGGAGACTATCATATCCCTCTAATTGAGCGATTTTATGCGCTTCTATTGCTTCACGGACAATCTTATTCGGATGATGAGTATTCACGCCTACAAGCCCACCATCCGCTTCTATTAGTTCGAGCGTGAATGGTAATTTCCTATTTGGGTTCGGTGAGCGCGACACCCAAACGCGTGACCCTGGGTTACTCAATCCGGTCATCCGTCCCGGATTAGGACAGTGAGCAGTGATATTTTCGCCACTTTCCAAACGTATATCCGCAAGGAATCTTTTATACCGTTTAATCAAGGCTCCACAATAAAGTGGTTTGGGTAGTTGCATCCTCGTCTACAATACGTAATTGTTATTTGAGCATAAACTAACCTTTATAAGTTATTCTTCATGAACACCAGTATTTCTGAAATAAAAACAGTTACAGCAGCCTTTGTTATTATTGGTAATGAAATTCTTTCTGGCCGAACAAAAGATGTAAACCTGTCTTACTTGGCTACAGCACTTGTGCAAGTAGGTATTCGCTTGGATGAAGTCCGGGTTATACGGGACGACCAATCAACTATTGCGAATACGGTGAAAACACTTCGGTCAGAATATGATTACGTATTTACTTCTGGGGGTATTGGACCAACGCACGATGACATAACATGTGATTCTATCGCGCTTTCGTTCGAACTAGACGTACACCACCACCCGGAAGCGTTAAAACGTATGAAAGCTCACGCAAAGAAACGTGGAGTCGAATTAAATGAAGCGCGCTTGAGAATGGCTCGAACACCCTTAGGGGCAAATCTTATAAATAACCCTATTTCAGCAGCTCCTGGATTTACCATTGAAAATGTTCATGTAATGGCTGGTGTACCAAGTGTATTCCAAGCGATGGTAAACGAGCTCTTACCGACACTGCGAACAGGAACAAAAATTCATTCTAGAACTGTTATCTCGAACCTGGGGGAAGGAACAGTAGCAAACGGTTTGGAAAAAATTCAGAGCAAGTATCCAACTATTGATATCGGTAGTTATCCCTTCTTTAAGAACGGTATATATGGAACTTCTTTAGTTTTAAGGGGAGCACAAGTTAATGATCTAGATGTAGCGGCTAAAGATATTTTTAATTTAATTAAAGAATACGGTGGTCATCCCACCGATGGAGATGAAAATTAATGAATGTTCAATTAGATAGCAGAGCTACTGGAAGTGGAAAGATTGCAACCATCGTCTATGACCGTCAATCAAAACTAAATTCTTTGAATGGTGCTGGTATAAAGGAGTTAAAGGCGGCGTTTCAAAATGTGGCTAAGGATACAGAACTACGTGGTCTTATTTTCACTGGAGCAGGCCCAAAATCTTTCATTGGTGGTGCAGATATAAATGAGCTTAACGAATTAAATGAGAAAACTTCGCGAGAGTTTATTACCTCGTTACATGAGTTATTCATTCTAATACGCAATATGGAAGTTCCTACAATCGCAAGAGTAAATGGCTACAGTCTTGGCGCCGGGATGGAGTTAGCAGCTGCCTGCGATATAAGAATAGCGTCTTCGACAGCTATCTTTGGAATGCCGGAGGTAAAAGTTGGGGTCCCTTCGGTGATCGAGGCAGCACTGTTACCCAGGCTTGTTGGATGGGGTCGCGCCAATTATTTAGTTCTTACTGGTGAAAATATAGATGCAAATACAGCTTACGATTGGGGCTTCGTTGAAAAAGTCGTAGAAGCGAAAGATCTGGACGAAGAAATACAACAATTAACAGATATTATTGCAAACTGTGGGCCTCTTGCTACCAGAAATCAAAAACGTTTGATCAACACTTGGGAAAGGTTGCCGCTAGAAAAAGCTATTACAGCTGGAATAGATTCTTTCTCAACGGCTTTTTCTACTGAAGAGCCAAAACAAATGATGAAATTATTTTTTGATAGAAAAAAATCTCACAAGTGAACTATCCTACTTCCAAGGAAGAGGGATAGTAAACCGTTCGACCGCATCTGGGTCAAAACTGAAACTCATCCCCGGTCTATTTGGTATAATGATATCACCATCTACCAGCTCCATTTTTTCTTTGAAGAGTCCTGTAAACCAGGGCATGTGCTCAGCATAATTCACATTCGACACGGCAGCGCACAACTGCAAGCTATGTTCTGTGAAAATATGAGGACTTACTTGAATATCTTGAGCAGCTGCCATATGAGCTACCTTCAACCATTCAGAGACACCGCCCACACGCTCCAAATCGGGCATTAAAATATCTGCGGACTTTCTCTCTAACATATCGTGAAAACCATAACGCGTATATTCTGTTTCTCCACTTGCTATGGGCGTATCTAACGCATTGGCAACAACTGCTGAACCGGCCAGGTCATAAGCTTGCACAGGCTCTTCAAACCAAGCGAGATTATATTTCTCTAACTGCCGTCCTAATCTGATGGCCTTGGTTACGTTCAAGCCTTGATTTGCATCTACCATCAAAATGATATCGTTACCGATAGTCTCTCTTACCGCCGCAACACGTTCAACATCCTCACCAATGTCTGGCAGTCCAACTCGCATTTTCATTGCTTTGAACCCTTGCGACAAAAAACTTTTTGCTTCAGCTTGAAGTTCAGTGATACTCATCGATGTCCACAACCCGCCACTGGCATATGCAGGTATTTTATCTCTCTTACGCCCTAGCAAGTCACCGAGGGATACACCAAGAGCCTTCCCCTTTATATCCCAGCATGCCCAGTCGATGGCAGCTATTCCAAAAATTGTAACGCCTTTATGACCTAGGAAATTAATTTCGTTCCACATTTCGTCAAAGCGTGCTGCAACATCAAGGGGATTTCTATGCTTCACCACTGGCTCTAGTGATCTCACCATCTCCATTAGCACTGGTAATTTGTGTTTCCCAATTACCCATAAATAGCTCTCACCTGTTATTCCTTCATCCGTATCTATCCAGACTAAGAGAGCAGCCACACTCGTTATACGATGTATTGATGTCCCAAGCGGTTTATCAAAGGGAATTTCTATAGGCTGCGTACGAATTTGCGTTATTTTCATTTAAATGTTTCTTTCAAATTTTTTCTGAAAGTCTTCCCGTTTAATTTTTAAACGATGGTAGTGCTCTTAAGAGAAGAGATCCAAAACCTACCATTTGCGGGCTTGTCTGGCGATAGGTGCTTATAGCTGAGAGGATATTATTTTTTTGGGAGTTGTCTACTGGTAAAACATTATTGGAAGTCTCAATATGTTCCATAATCTCCTCCGAAGAGTCAAAGATTTTATCGGCTATTATTTCGCATCGCCTTAAAACTTTTTCATTCTTCAATTTTGGCCCTAATTGCTCTGCCACATAGCCTAAAAACGTCGGCCAGCGAGCCAAAATAAGATAAATTCCCGGAACAAATTTTTCGCCTGCCAGTACTGTCTCAAAGCAATTTAACAAATTTTTTTGTTCGTATGAAAGTTCTGCCCACGACAACATGGATGGCATTTCGAGTAAAGGCTCTGGAAGAGTAAAAGGCTGCGCAATTTTTTCACTTTTTTGAACTAATTTTTTCTGGGTCATTAGTTTCTGAAGACAGCCGGAGACAACAAGATTAATGGGACTTACCCGGACAAACGTTTCGCAAACATTCTTAATAACCGTTACCTGTTCATAATTTATTCCAAGGTTAATCAGGTCTCGTTCGGTTAAACCTTTGATTGGCTCTAATTTTGAGACATCAACCTGGCTCCAACCAGTTATCTGGATACGGCCACTTTTCAAATGAGGTCCCAATAATTTCCACATCCATTCCAGAAAGCCGGGATAAGTTGCCAGATGCCGAAAGAGTGACGAAACATAGGGTGCTCTATAACAGTCTCTTATCTCATTATAAATCAAAGCCACGGATCCAACCGCATCACCTTCTAGGATTTCCCGCATTCGTGGCACTTGAAAGCTCCTTCAATAATTTTTACCCATTGGCAATTCAGCAAATCTGTTCTTAAACTACCAAAGTCTCTATAGCGAGCGAAAGGTATTTCCTATGCCAAAAAAGCAGTTTCAACTTATGGGAATAGATCATGTCGTTCTTCGAGTTCGACGCCTCAATCCAATGCTTGAATTCTACCAAGATGTGCTTGGCTGCAAGCTCGTCCGCAGCAATGAAAAACTTGGCCTTTATCATTTATCTGCAGGCGCTTCCATGATCGACTTAATACCCGTTGACATGGAATTAGGACGAAAGGGCGGAGCGCCACCAGGTTTGGAAGGTCATAATGTTGACCACATTGCTTTGAAGATTCACCCGTTTGATGAGAACGAAATTAGGGACTATTTATTCTCGAAAGGTCTTAAGGTAAGTGATAGCGCGACACGATTTGGTGCAGAAGGTAGTGGTCTATCTGTTTACGTTGAAGACCCTGAAGGGAATTCAATAGAACTAAAGGGGGTTGAGAGACCCTAACGTGTTGCAGCTTAAATCCCTGCTATTCGGCAGCAGTCCTACTCAATTCAGGATGATTAAACCGCTCCAAAAGCTGTCTTTCTTTTGATTTAACCATTTCTATGGCTTTTTCTTTTACGTGACCGTAACCTCTGATCTGCTCTGGTAGTGATAGTAGTTCAATTGATGTTTGATGGTTTTCATTGTTTAGATTGCTTAAAACCATATCAACAAGACCAAAATATTGCTCTATTAGGTCTCTTTCCGTTTTTCTTTCCTCCGTCATTCCGAATATATCGAAAGCGGTGCCCCTCAATACTTTTAATTTAGCCAATAATCTGAAAGCGTTCATCATCCATGGCCCGAAAGTTCTCTTTTTCAACTGACCTGTTATAGGATCCTTTTTCGATATTAATGGGGGCGCCAAATTAAATTCTATTTTATAATCACCCTCAAACTGCTGTTTAATTTTTTTTATGAATGAGCCATCAGAGAAAAGCCGGGCTACCTCATACTCATCTTTATAAGCCATAAGCTTGAAGGCGCTTTTTGCAACTGCGAGAACTAGCCCGTCCGCGGTGGGTATTCTTTTTCTTTCCACTTGTTGAACCCGTTTCAGTAATGCGACATATCTTTCTGCATACGCCTTATTCTGATAATTTGTCAAAAATTTCGATCTCTTCTCTATCAGGGCTTCAATTGAAACCTCATCATAGGATCGGAACGGCTCTTCTTTTGGCTGAATTAACTTCTCTACCGCTGCCAGGTCGTGAGCCGCCCTGCGCCCCCAAAGCAAAGCCTGTTTGTTAAATTCAATCGCCACGCCATTTATCTCAATAGCCGCTTCCACCGAACTGGTTGATAGAGGAATGTGACCTTTCTGAATTGCGTAACCTAGCATAAATAAGTTACTAGCAATGCTGTCACCTAGAAGTTGAGTTGCAATTTGTGTGGCGTTTATGAAATGGGCTGAGTTTTCCCCTGTGGTCCGTTTTATAGTTTCCTTAAATACTTCGCCAGGGAATAGTAAGTCTGGATTTGAGGTAAATGCACCTGTCATTGTCTCTTGAGTATTAACGATGGCCGTTGTCTCTTCGCGAGAAACCTTTACTAGCCCTTGCTCACTTGCTGCGGTCACCATATCGCAGGCCAACATCAAATTTGCGCTGTGATCGGCTATTCTAACGGCATGGAGGTCCTCGGGCTTCTCTGATATGCGGATATGACTAATTACGGCGCCACCTTTTTGTGCCAGTCCAGTCATATCAAGCACCGATACGCCCTTCTTCTCTATGTGAGCAGCCATCCCAATCAACGCACCAATCGTCACCACCCCTGTACCACCTATTCCGGTAACCAATACTCCATAGGGTTTATCCAGCCTTGGTTGCTCAGGGTCTGGCAATAATTCAAAAAGATCAGACGGAAGGTTTTCAGACGATTTATTTTTTTTGACATTACCGCCAATAACGTTAACAAAACTTGGGCAAAAGCCTTTGACGCATGAATAGTCTTTGTTACAAGCCGATTGATCTATAAACCGTTTGCGTCCAAATTCCGTTTCGAGCGGCGAAACTGAAACACAGTTTGATGCCACGCCACAGTCGCCACAACCTTCGCATACCATATCGTTTATGAATATCCGCTTTGGGGGATCAATCATTGTGCCACGCTTTCGGCGGCGGCGCTTTTCTGCAGCACATGTTTGATCGAAGATTAGAACTGATAATCCCTCAACTTCGCGCAATTCTCTCTGCACAAGATCGAGATCATCCCTGTGGTGTATACTGGACGAAGAAGGCCATTTTGTACCTCGAGGGTATTTGTCGGGATCGTCCGTGACTATTCTTACTTCCCTTGCCCCTTCGGCGGCGACCTGTGCAGCAATCTGAGGCACTGTAAAGCCCCCATCTGCTGGCTGGCCGCCAGTCATAGCTACGGCGTCGTTGTACAAAATTTTATAAGTTATATTTACGCCTGATGCGGCAGCCGCCCTAATTGCTAACGCTCCGGAGTGCGTATATGTACCATCGCCAATATTAGCAAAAATATGCTCTGTTTCAGTAAATGGCGCCTGACCAATCCATGGAGTGCCCTCGGCTCCCATATGTGTGAAGGTCGACGTGTTTCTGTCCATCCAAACTGACATAAAATGACACCCAATGCCAGCCGTCGCACGGCTTCCATCGGGAACTTTTGTCGATGTGTTATGCGGACATCCTGAACAGAAGAAAGGCGTTCGCGCAAAGTCTGTTTCAGGTTTTATAAGTCCATCCTCCTTATCCTGCATAAATTTTAACTTTTCTCGAATGGCCGTGTCGTCGCTAAATTGTAAAATCCGCGATGCTATTACTTTTGCAATCAGTGATGGGCTTAATTCACCGGCAGCAGGCTGCAAGAATTGACCTTTGTCATCGTATTTCCCCACTACGTTTGGGCGGTTTTTTGGAGCATGATTAAAAAGATGCTCCTTTAACTGACTTTCAATGATTGGCCGTTTCTCTTCGATAACCAAGATTTCTTTGAGACCTTGCGAGAACTCGTCAATTCCCTGCGGTTCCAGAGGCCAAGGCATCCCCACTTTGTATAAACGCAAGCCTATTTTATCGGCTTTTGCTTCATTTATTCCCAAGTCCTCTAGGGCTTGTCTTACATCTAGATACGATTTACCAGTTGTGACAACGCCCAGTTTTGGATTTTGTGAGTTTATGATCGTTTTATCAATCTTGTTTTGTCTAGCAAATGCTCGTACTGCGTTAAGTTTGTATTGATGTAACCGATGCTCTTGCTCTATCCAATCATCTGGCCATCTGATGCTAAGTCCACCTTCAGGCATGTCAAACTTTGGGAGTGAAATCTTTACTCGATCAGGAGAAACGTCGATTGAAGCTGAACTATCCATATTTTCGGCTGTCGTTTTAAACGCCACCCAACAACCTGAAAACCGAGACATAGCAAACCCAAGAATACCATAATCAACTATGTCCTGTAAGCCCGCTGGATTGAGTACGGGAATGCTAGCATCCATGAATGCATATTCACTTTGGTGGGGAACCGTTGATGATTTAGCTGCATGGTCATCGCCCGCTATGAGCAGCACGCCGCCGTGCTTTGCCGGGCCTGACATATTGCCATGTTTAAAAACATCACCGCATCTATCAACGCCTGGCCCCTTACCATACCAGATGGCGAAGACACCGTCATACTTTCCACCTTCGTGCAAATTAGTCTGCTGGCTTCCCCATATAGCGGATGCTGCCAGGTCTTCATTTAGTCCCGGTTGAAAGCGTATATGATTTTGTTCTAGAAATTTTTTAGCCCGCCACAGTTGTTGATCAAACCCGCCTACTGGTGATCCGCGGTATCCCGATATAAAACCAGCAGTATTCAACCCCTCTAATACGTCGCGCTGTCGCTGAACCATAGGTATCCTGGCAAGAGCCTGGACACCGGTTACAAAAATTCTTCCACTCTCTATAGAATATTTATCGTCAAGCGACACGGTAGAGTTAGTCACAGTACTTCCTTTTTGACTTAATTAACTAAAAGAATGTAGAGCTTATTCCTTTTAAAGTAGGCGTGATTTCAGTTTTAATCAAGTAACGAAAGCTAGTAATAATTGGGCATCAAAGCTAAATTGGGGATAGCCGGGAATTCACTAATGCAATAGTGTCTGCTTAGGTGTACTCTATAGAGAAAAAATCCAAACCAAGTACTGATTGCCTCAACCGGAGTTATTGTATGTCGACACTCGTTACCGGCGTTGCAGGTTTCATCGGAATGCATACTGCGAAGTCGTTACTAAGCAAAGGACACAATGTTGTCGGAATCGATAACCTAAACCATTATTATGATCCGCGCTTGAAAAAGGCCCGACTGACACAGCTTGAAAGTTTCGATGAGTTTAGTTTTTTGAAAACTGATTTTGCGACCCAATCATTTGTTGAAGAATTTACCCAGACGCACCCACAGATAGATCAAGTCATACATCTAGGTGCGCAAGCTGGTGTTCGAAATTCTATAGATAAACCTCAAGACTACATGAAGTCTAATCTTGCCGGCCAATTAAATATCCTAGAATATTGTCGAAACTTGATTGAAAAAAATAATAATTTTAAAAAGCTAATTTATGCTAGTTCCTCCTCAGTATATGGAGCGAATGCCAAAATCCCATTTTCAACAAATGACAGGAGTGATCATCCGGTCTCTTTTTATGGAGCAACAAAAAAGGCCTGCGAAGTGATGACGCACTCCTACGCGAGCCTCTACAAAATACCTTCAATTGGCCTACGCTTTTTTACCGTTTATGGACCTTGGGGTCGACCCGATATGTCACCTTACTTGTTCACCAAAAATATATTAGACGGTGAAGAAATAAACGTATTTAATAATGGCAATATGAGAAGAGACTTCACTTATATAGATGATATAGTAGACGGTGTTATTGCAGCTCTGGATAAAAATTTAAGTGATTGCGCTAGTATTGCGCCGCACAAGATATTTAACTTGGGCAACAACAAACCTATAAGGTTAATGGAATATATTCGACTCATAGAGAAAGCATGTTCCAAAAAAGCCAATTTAAAACTATTGCCCATGCAACCCGGTGACGTGCTTGAAACCTTCGCAGATATAGAACCCAGCACGGAGGAGCTCGGTTTTTCCCCAAAGACCAACTTGGATGAAGGAATACCGCGCTTTGTTGAATGGTTTCGGGAATATCATAAATGATCAATTCTTAGCTTAGGTGAGAGATTTCAATTTTCCCAGTTCAAGCCAACAATTTCTATTGATCGTTTAAGCTGAATATCATCGAAGCTATTCAGATTCTTTTAAGCATATTGACAGAGATACTTCATATTATTAAGAGCGCCTATAGAGACGCTCTAGCTTCTCACTGTAATTTTCCAAAATTTTATGTCTTTTGATTTTTAATGTTGGCGTCATGAGACCATTTTCTGTTGTGAACGGTTCCTCAGCAACGATAACATGTCGTACTTTTTCTATCTGAGACAACCGCGAATTAATTCGGGTCATGACACTTTGAATAACGCTGTTAAACTCGGCGTTGTCTGATAACTCGCCTAATGTAAACGTGTCTTTTTGACCTTCACACCACTCTTTTACAAACTCCTCCGATGGAACTACAACCCCTACCAAATATGGTTTCTTGTCTCCATATACCATAGCTTGCAAAAATTCGGGTTCAAGAGTGATCGCTCCTTCAACCCTTGCCGGGGCAATATTGTCACCACCAGATATAACGATTATGTCTTTTTTTCTGTCCGTTATACGAAGAGATCCGTCTTCCTCCAAAACACCTACATCGCCAGTATGCAGCCATCCGTCCTTTATCGCAGCTCTGGTTGCTACTGGGTCCTTCCAATAGCCTTTCATCACCAATTCTCCTCGAACCAGTATTTCTCCGTCTTCAGCAATTTTGATTTCGACATCTTTGAGAGCAGGACCAACGGTTTCAATTCGAATATTACCAGGTCTATTACAACTTATTATGGGGGACGCTTCTGTCTGTCCATAACCTTGTAAGATATTAACCCCCAGCGATAAAAAGAAGTTTCCTATATCTGGGTTTAATGCTGCCCCGCCGGAGACAAAGGCTTTTAATCTGCCGCCAAAGCGTTGTGAGACCTTGGTTCGAACAGCATGGTCAACCAGCATATTCGATAGCTTTTCGGTTAAACTGAGCGGCTTTTTTCCCACTCTTTCTTTACGCCCCAGTTTTAACGTTAGGTCGAATAGATATTTCTTCAACCCTCCAGACTGCTGAACGCCACGCTGTATACGATCATGCAAAGCCTCATAAAGCCTAGGGACAGCAGTCATTATAGTTGGCTTTGCTTCCTGAAGATTTTGCGCAACTTTATCAGGACCCTCCGCATAATAAATCTGCGCGCCTATGGAGATAGGAAAGTAAAGACCACAGGTATGCTCATATGAGTGGGAAAGCGGTAAAAGTGATAAAAATATTTCATCCCCAAGACCAAACTCTGTCAACAGATCGTAGGCTGACGAGCAATTAGCTAGTATCGAGCCGTGAGTCAGCATAACACCCTTTGGATTACCACCTGTTCCAGACGTATAAATAAAACAAGCTATATCATTTCTCTTTAAATTAACCGCTTCCTTTAACACATCCGTCGATAACTTGTCTCTGGGAGCTAAGAGTGAGGACCAATCAAGATGTTTTAAACCAGGGTCAACATCAGAGGATAATTCTTCAATGGAAATAATTGTTTTGCAACTAGCCGATTTACTCATTGCATTCATCAAACGCACAGCAAGTTTATCGCCCGAAACTATTGCGATCTTTGCTTCTGAATGGTCAAGAATATACAGATGGTCGTCGGTTGTGTTAGTTGTATAGGCGGGTACAGTAATTCCACCAAGTGAGATAATTGCTAGGTCTGCGATTACCCATTCTGGCCGGTTTTCAGAAACAACAACAACCCTATCTCCCTTTTCTATTCCCAACTGGTGTAAACTATCTGCTAGCAATTGGACCTTATTCTTTGTCTCAGAATATGAACCCGATATGTATTTTCCGTTCCTTTTAGCCCATAAAAAGGGTTTCTGGGGAAAATGTTCCGCGGAGTCAAAAAACATTGTTGCTAGATTGTTAAGTGCCTTGTAATTCATAGCAAGCCCCCAATATCACTTAGTACGGGTCAACAAGACCAGGTATCGCCACTAATAGCATTCGACATAGCACGCACTCAATATTAAAACATAATGGAATTAGCCATGGAACATTCCGAAATATCAATTTCAAAGGATTTACCCGTATGGGACCTTAGTTCTTTATATCCGGGCATGCGATCAAGTGAACTGAAGCAAGACTTGGAAAAAGTTGCCGAGAAAGCAACTTCATTTGAAACTAAATATAAAGACAACGTTTCTCAGCTCACAGGACCGCAACTCGCGCACAGCATTATAGAATATGAAAAAATAGAGGAAACATTAGGACGGTTAATGTCCTTTGCTCAACTGATTTATGCAGGCGACATGTTGGATAGTGAGATTTCGAACTTTCATCAATCGATACACGAAAAGATAACAGAGATAAGTAGCCACCTTCTATTCTTCAATCTTGAGCTAAATTCTCTTTCGGGCGCCGAACTAAAAGACAAGTTAAAATCACCTGAACTTAATCATTACTATCCATGGATCAGAGATCTACGAGTTTTCCAGCCTCACCAACTTGACGACAAACTTGAAAAGCTTTTTCTCGAGAAGAACATAAGCGGCCGCGCCGCCTGGACGCGACTTTTTGATGAAAAAATTGCTGAGCTAAGATTTTCGATTGGTGATATCGAATTAAATATGGCAGAAGCACTCGACAAACTATCTGATAAGCGTGCTAACATCCGAAAAGTCGCTGCCGCGGAAATATCTAAAGTTTTAAATGATAACGTCAGATTATTCTCGCTCATTACGAATACATTAGCCAAAGATAAAGCCATTGAAGATAATTGGCGAAGTTACAATAGCCCGGTATCTGCCCGGAATCGAGTTAACCATGTTGAAGATGACGTCGTAGACGCCTTAGTCGAAACCGTTACATCAAATTATAAAACACTCTCGCATCGCTATTACAAGCTTAAGGCGAAATGGATGGGAGTTGAAAAATTGAATTACTGGGACAGAAACGCACCACTTCCAGAAAATGACGATACAATTATAGATTGGTCTGAAGCTAAGGAAATAGTGCTAGACGCCTATAAGGGCTTCTCACCTGCATTAGCAAATATCGGCCAACAGTTTTTTGATAAGCACTGGATAGACGCTCCCACGAGGCCCGGGAAAGCCTCTGGCGCATTTTCTCATCCAACGGTCCCTAGCTCAAATCCTTTCATTTTACTAAACTATCAGGGGAAGCTTCGAGACGTAATGACACTTGCACACGAACTTGGACATGGAGTGCATCAAGTTCTAGCTTCTCGACAAGGGTGCCTGATGGCGGACACTCCCCTTACTTTGGCCGAAACGGCGTCAGTTTTTGGAGAGATGCTAACGTTTCAATCCCTGCTGGAAAGAAATAAGAATGATCATACGAGACGCAAAATTATGATCGCGTCGAAAGTCGAAGATATGCTGAACACGGTCGTAAGGCAGGTCGCTTTTCATGAATTTGAGAGCAGCGTCCATGCTACAAGACGTTCTGGCGAATTATCCCCGGAAGAGATCGGGAATATCTGGATGAATATACAGGAAAAAAGTTTAGGGCCAGCGATAAAGTTGAATGACGACTACAGGGTTTTTTGGACGTATATACCGCACTTCATTCACTCCCCTTTCTACGTTTACGCCTATGCGTTTGGTGATTGCTTGGTAAATTCTTTGTACGCTGTTTTTAAAGAGCACAGTTCAGAATTCTCTGAAAAATATATCGACATGCTTAAAGCCGGCGGCACTTTAAGGCATAAGGAGTTACTTGCACCATTTGATCTAGATGCCTCCGATCCAAATTTCTGGAGAAAAGGACTATCATTAATTGAAAGCCTCATAGATGAGTTAGATCAAGATTAGTTAAACTAGCCGCTGCTGA
This sequence comes from uncultured Alphaproteobacteria bacterium, assembly GCA_902589475.1. GTDB lineage: Bacteria > Pseudomonadota > Alphaproteobacteria > Thalassobaculales > Thalassobaculaceae. The sequence goes on from CACITD010000003.1 coordinate 14,371, forward strand.
TTTTCGATATTTTAACTCCCGTAGTGTGAAAAAAAGTGTAGAACTTATATTTTAATTGTAACATTAACAAACAGTAAAAAATAAAGATAAGTGCTACCAAATTATTTAACAGGGATTTGTAGTTGTACGTCGTAATATTCGAAGTAGAGCCTTATGAAAGCGGTAAAGAAAGGTATTTAGACCTAGCCGCGCAACTCAGACAAGAATTGTCAAAAGTTGATGGTTTTATTTCAATAGAGCGTTTTCAAAGTCTAAATAATCCCCAAAAAATATTATCACTGTCGACTTGGAGAGATGAAGAATCAATAAAAGTTTGGAGAGACCAACTTGAGCACCAATCCACACAAAAAGAGGGAAGAGAACATCTTTTTGCGGGCTATCGGATTAGAGTAGCTCAAATTGTTCGAGATTATTGCCTAGAAACTTCACCATGGCAAAAATAGAGAGAGGCAACTTTTATACTTTCCATCCCACAAAATTAACCTATTTTAAACATCATGGAACAGGAAGATAAAAATTCGTTTTCGGGGCGTCTAAGACGTTATGCAAAAGTAACAGGCGCCGTTGGCGGTCTTGCGGCGCGAGCAGCCGGCCAGAGATATCTGGGTCTAGACTTGGGCAAGCAGCAAATGCCTTCTGAATTAAAATCGGCACTAGGCAACCTCAAAGGCCCAGTAATGAAAGTCGCGCAAATTTTAGCCACTATTCCTGACGCACTACCAGAGGAGTACGTTAAAGAATTGCAGCAACTGCAATCCAATGCTCCAAGCATGGGCCGACTATTTGTAAAGCGGCGAATGACCGGCGAATTGGGCAGTGATTGGAAAAGTCGATTTTCGTATTTTGACGAAAACTCAGTTGCGGCGGCATCGCTTGGGCAAGTTCATAGAGCCAATAGTTTGGATGGGACTGAACTTGCATGCAAATTACAATACCCTGATATGAGCTCGGCGGTTGAAGCAGATTTGCGACAGTTGAGAATAGCAATGTCACTTTATGAGCGCTACGATAGCGCGATAAAAGCATCAGAAATCTACAAAGAACTGTCCGCTAGAATTCGCGAGGAACTCGACTACCTACGCGAAGGACGTAATATGACCTTGTACAAGATGATGCTGGAAAATGAACCAAACGTTAATGTTCCAAACTTTTACGAAGATCTCTCCACCGAACGGCTGATCACAATGAGCTGGCTGAAGGGGTCATCTCTCTTGAACTATATAGCGACAAACGAAAATCAAGAAGCCCGGAACCACGTCGCAATAAATATGTTCAGAGCTTGGTACATTCCATTTTATTTGTATGGAATAATACACGGTGATCCCCATCTAGGTAATTATTCGATTACCGACGAAGGGGATGTGAACCTCATGGACTTTGGATGTATTCGCGTCTTTCCTGCAAGTTTTGTCAAAGGGGTAATTGACCTTTACCATGGGTTAAGAGACGACAACGAAGAATTAGCTGTTGAAGCCTACAAGACCTGGGGCTTTGAAAACCTCGACATGGAAACTATAAATGTTTTAAATCAATGGGCCCGTTTCGTCTACGCACCTCTAATGGAAGACAAAATTAGAAGTATACAGGATACAAATAGTGGGGCTTATGGTCGGGAAGTTGTCCAGAAAGTGCATCGAGAGCTGCGCCGTTTAAATGGTGTAAAACCACCTAGAGAGTTCGTGCTTATGGACAGAGCAGCCATCGGATTGGGCTCTGTTTTTTTACACTTAAAAGCCGAGGTAAACTGGTATAAAATTTTCCAAGACCTAATAAACGATTTCGACCCGAGTAAATTGGCCAATCGCCAAGAGGAGATTCTAACGGCGGCATCGGTACCCCATCCGGAGTAACTTGCATCAAGCTTATTAAAACACCTGACAAACGTTACATAACTAACCGCACTTTGAATACCCACACGTTGTACATACATCACATCCTTCCTGGCGAAGGATCCCGAAGGAACCACAACTGGGGCAAGACTTTCCTTTTTCCCTTTGAAAATCTAGTATATTTTCACCACGTTCAACCTTTTTACTAGAGGATCCCTCGCTCGATATAAAACCTATTTCGATCATATGCTTCTCAATCACTTCTCCTATTGCAGCCAATAGTGAAGGGACATATCGACGCTCCATCCAAGCGCCACCTCTAGGATCAAACACCGCTTTTAACTCCTCCACCACGAAAGAGATTTCGCCCCCTCGCCTAAAGACAGCACTTATCATTCTCGTAAGTGCTACTGTCCACGCAAAGTGTTCCATGTTTTTTGAGTTGATAAATATTTCAAACGGCCGTCGTTTACCATCTTGCATAATATCGTTCATAGTTATGTATATTGCATGATCACTTTCCGGCCATTTAATTTTGTAAGTTTTACCATCTAGCTGCTCTGGTCTTTCTAAAGGGACAAGTGGTTTGTCATCGATACTTTCGCCGTCCTCCCTTTTTTCTTTCGGAAGTAATTCCTGATCACTCTTATGTTCATCTTTGTCTACAGACAACACAGAGCCCGTAATATCGTTTGGACGATAAGTGGTACAACCTTTGCATCCTAAGTCATATGCAGATTTATAAACGGCCTTGAAAGTTTCGAATTCTATATTTTCTGGGCAATTTATAGTTTTAGAAATCGAACTATCAATATACTCCTGAACAGCTGCTTGCATCACTAAATGGTCGTTTGGTTGAAGCGTCTGTGCATCGACAAATGCTTGTGTTTTATTTTCACCTTTACCTTTTAATTCTTCAAATAGCGCAAGTGCATAGTCACTGACTGGCTCTATGAAAGTAGAGCCATCAGATTGAAGAACTTTCCGATTATATTTAAACGCAAAAACTGGCTCTAAACCGGACGAAACATTATTAGCTAACAGAGATATTGTTCCCGTTGGCGCAATTGACGTAAGCAAAGCATTTCTTATTCCATAGCTGTTTATGCCAGCCCTCAGGTCTTTAGGGAGTTTTTTTACATTGTGGTTTTCTATGAATTTTTCCTTAACAAACAATGGGAATGAACCTTTTTCCTTTGCCAAGTCTATAGAGCACCTATAAGCGCTATCCCTTAAAACTCTCAACCAATTTTTTGTCAAATTCACCGCTTCTTCCGAACCGTATCTGACTCCGCACATTATTAGTGCATCGGCTAAACCTGTTATCCCAAGCCCTATCCGACGTTTACTTACTGCTTCTTCTCTCTGCTGATCGATGGGGTATCTGGAAATATCGATAACATTATCCAACATTCTGACAGCTGTCCCCGTTAACTCCCTTAATGCCGTCAAGTCCATTGAGGCGCCTTTTTCAAATGCCTTATTGATCAATTTTGCAAGGTTTATCGAGCCCAGTAGACAGGCACCATATGCCGGCAAGGGTTGCTCTCCGCATGGGTTTGTAGCAGAAATTTTTTCACAATAGGCTAGGTTATTTTGCTTATTGATGCGATCGATAAAAATCACGCCAGGTTCAGCAAATTCATAAGTGGATTTCATAATTTTATTCCACAACTCAGTCGCCGCTATTGTCTTATATACTCTTCCCTCAAACTTCAAATCCCAGTTTTTTCCTCCGGAGACGGCTTCCATAAATTTGTCAGTTATCAGTACAGACAAGTTGAACATCCTCAGCCGGGACGGGTCGTTCTTCGCTTCCACGAAATCCTCTATATCTGGATGATCACAACGCAAAGTGGCCATCATGGCGCCCCGGCGGGACCCGGCACTCATTATAGTTCGGCACATCGAGTCCCAGACATCCATAAAAGAGAGCGGACCGGAAGCGTCAGCACCTACTCCGACTACCGGCGCTCCTTTCGGTCTAAGAGTAGAAAAGTTATAACCGATGCCACCACCTTGTTGAAGGGTGAGGGCAGCTTCTTTAACTGCAGTAAATATTCCTGCCATATCATCGGGAATATCTCCCATAACAAAGCAATTGAATAGCGTAACAGAACGCCCAGTTCCTGCTCCCGCAATTATTCTACCCGCTGGCAGAAATTTAAATTCTTTAAGCGCATCATAAAATTTTTGGTCCCATTTTTTAGGTTCTTTTTCAACTGAAGCTACAGTTTCCGCTATACGTCTCCATGTATCCTCAATACTTGAATCAATAGCGTTTCCATCTGCATCGAAGAATCTATATTTGCTGTTCCATATCCATTGTGAAATTTGTGAATTGAGTTCCATTTATCCAGACCAAAATGACTTTTTGCTTTGTCGCCTTTATAACGCGACACAAATTTGTTTTAATACCGTTTGCTTAAAGATGAGTGTTCGTAGTTGGCTACGGATAACAACAGTATGCACGTAGATTTGTCAAAATTAATTTGTGAAATTCCAAAAATAATAAAACAAATTTATCAGAATGAATTAGCCAACTTAACAGCCGAAATTGGCCATTGAAAACAGGATATTGAGTGATCTTTATATTAGGATTTTGCGATTTAAACTCCAAGTACGCCCTTTGCATATGGTAGTTACTTGTCACAAGAATAATAGAGCTCAAGCTATTATCCCCCACCCATTGAAGACTTTCCCTAGCATTTCCTCTGGTGTTTTCAGCTGTATAGCCAAGCGTGATGCAACAATTAAAGAGCTTGGGACTCTTGGGTATTTTACCTTCATCAAACAAATTCAAAATATCTGATCTAGTTACCTTTTCATTAACCCCAGACACAAATAATAAAGCTGCTTTACCTTTTTCCAATAATGTGATCCCAACTTCTAATCTTTTTGGGCCACCAGTTAATACAATTATAGCATCACTTTTTACAATATCGCCGGGGGTATGAATTGGGATTGACCTCAAGAAATTTGCAAAGCCGATAACCCATAAAAATACTAAAAGCAAAAAAAGTGTCGCCAATAGGCGTTGGATACCTTTTAAATTAAAGAAAGCGTTTTCCATTCATTCCCAAAATTATTAATTTTGCTTCCTAAGAAGGATTAATACCGAAAGCCCAGCCACGATTATTCCCAACAGAGCGTAGGAAACAGGGACTAACATAAAGATTATCCAATCCCAAAGATTTATTTGCTTAAAAATATCTATCTCCACATCGCCAAAAAAAGCAACTTTAAGCAATCTATCTAATATAAAAAATGTTCCCATGGCCAAAGCCGTCCCACAAGCACTAGAAAAACCTAAAACCTTCAGCACATGCTTTTGAAAAGTTCTGGCTATAAAACCATTTTTAGCACCAACCAAATGCACCACTTGGATTGTTTCCCTGTTGATTGCCAGCCCTGAATAAACTGCAAAGATTACGGAAATCATAGCGACAAACAGTGTTAGGCTGACTATTACGGAAAATAATTTTTTAGCTCCACTGAATGTCTTTGCGTCTGGTAAAAATAACTCTGCATGATTGTCTATAAATATCTCTGTCGATAAATTTTTAATAGAAGTATTGAGGTCGGGCAAAATATCACTTCTATTTAACCTTATTTCGATTAATGCAGGCAGTAGAATATTTTTTAAAATATCTTTTTCTACCAATGGGTAAATTAATCTTTCAATGTCATTTTTTTCTAAAACTGTAACACTTTCAATATCAGGGAATGCGCGCAAAATTTTCAATGTCTCATCTAGACGTGTAGCACCATCATCGCTAGCAATTCTTTCGGTAGGGTTTGGGACATGAATTGTAACCAGGTCTTGCGTAGCGCTTCTCCACTTATCGAAAGATAATGTTGATACAGTACTAAAAAGGACTGCTAGAAGCGCCAAATAAATCATAGAAGTCATTATCCAGCCTAAAAAGAAATTCGACCCGGCGAGCTTAAATATTCTCATAATATGACCTTTCCAATGCCCGCCTTTTCCGTATAAATACGAGTGGTAACTATTTTTACTCTGGATAAGAAACCCCTAATCACTAAATAAAAGTTTTCTATCTTCTATACGCAGGACTGGATAATCGAATTTTTTTATTAAGTTTTCATTATGGGTTGCGATCAGAATGTTCGTTCCTGTTCGGTGCAACTCTTTAAAGAGATATAATAATCGGTCCGCTATAGTGTCATCAACATTACCAGTTGGTTCATCCGCCAATAAAAGTACTGGCCGAGCTATAACAGCTCTTGCTATCGCTACTCGCTGTTGCTGGCCTCCAGATAAGGACGTAGGTAAATCATCTAAGTGATCACCCAACCCCACCCATTCTAACAATTCCGGGACATGGCGTCGTATAATGGAACCTTTGGTGCCAAAAATCCTCAATGGTAGCGCTACATTCTCTCGAACAGTCAAGTTATTTATTAACCGGAAATCCTGAAAAACTATTCCCATCCTGCGCCTTATTTCAGGGATTTCTTTTTTTGTAATTGATGAAATATCACGGCCAAATAAATTTATTTTTCCTTCTGATGGAAAGATCCCCATGTAGATCGCTTTAAGCAGAGATGACTTTCCCGCCCCACTTTTGCCCGTCAAGAAGTGAAAATTACCTTCACCCAAGTCAAAACTAACATCAGTGAGAATGGCTTCTTTCCCCCGATATCTTATTTCGACATTTTCAAACCGAACCATATGTATAAAATTCCTAACTATTCTTTTTTAATCTTTTCAAATAGAATATGAAGACTTGCATCAAATGTAATGGGGAAAAGATAAGCGATTTTATGATCATTACCTACTATTTTTCTTTTGGCAAATTTTCAAATTATCATTTACCCAAGGGTAACAAAAACTGGTTCTAAATTGGCTTTTATCCAAGGACGATTAATTTAATGCGTATAGCCTGCCCTAATTGCTCAGCCCATTTCGATGTGCCCGACGATGCCATCCCAGAGGAAGGGAGAAAGCTTCGGTGTAGTCAGTGCCAGCACAAATGGCATCAACTACCAATAGCGGAGAACAACGAACTCGCCTTCGAAGATGAAACGGGAGAGTTACCTGATCCTCTAGAAACTGAAACCGAGCTTACAGGCAATATTCCCATTCCATCTTCCGAGGAAATTATTGAAACTTCTCGAAAGAGGCGACTAAATCTACCATGGGTGCCAATAACAATTTTTGCCGTGCTTGTCCTTGCGATTTCTGCGGGTCTTAATTGGCGTATAGAAGCCGTAAAACAATACCCCCCAATTGCAATTGTATATGATGCTATAGGACTTCACGTTCCGGTTAAGGGAGAAAATCTTGTTTTAAAAAATATTGGTGCTTGGAGAAACAATGAGCAATTTATGGAAATTTTGCTTGTCCAAGGGGAGATCTATAATCCGACAGAAATGGTGCAGGCAGTTCCAATAATTCAAGGGACAGAAATAGACGCAACAGGACGCGAATTGCAAACTGAGTTCTTCACTCCAGAGGCAAAGACACTTTTACCCGATGAAACCATAAAATTTGAATTCCAAAAGCCGTTTCCAGATGAGAACACTGTAAAATTACTAGTCACGTTTTCAAATCAGGACCGCGGAGGCGACTCTGGTTACTGATAAGAACAATTTCAGTACAAAAAGAGTAAGATGAATTGCGATTTACAGTTATTCTCTTCAATTTTTTACTTATTCGTTGGGCCTAAAGATTACTGTAGCCAAGCGGCTAGCTTTTCATCTTGTATTATTTTTTCAAAATTCTGACGTTCTCTTATGACAGAAAACACGTCATTACTAACCAAAACTTCTGGAATTAATGGTCGACTATTATAATTAGACGCCATTACAGCTCCGTAAGCTCCCGAACACGTTATAGCCAGAAGGTCATTTGGGCTAACCTCAGGCAACATTCGATCTTTGGCAAAATAATCACCACTCTCACAAATAGGCCCCACCACGTCACACAAGGTTTTTTGAGAAGATAGATTTTTTTCCGTTACTGGAACAATAGCATGAAATCCATCGTAGAGTGTGGGTCGAATGAGATCATTCATTGCGCCGTCCACGATCACAAACTTCTTCTGCTCACCTTGTTTGATATAAATTACCCGAGTAATCAGTATTCCTGATTCACCAACTAAATATCGACCTGGTTCAATACTCAGCTTGCAATCCAAATCCCCTACCGTCTCCAAAATGATTTGGTTATAAGCATTCAAATCGGCAAGGCTTTCATCTGAATAAGGAATACCCAAGCCCCCACCCAAATCCAAATGCGAAATTTCATGACCTGTTGATCTAAGATACCGTGTCATTTCCGCTATTTTTTTATAAGCCGACCTATATGGAGAAAGTTCTAAAAGTTGAGACCCTATATGAACTGCTAAACTTTTCATGGATACATTAGAAAGGGTGGATGCTTTAGAAAAAAATGTTGGCGCATCCTTCAAATCAATCCCAAACTTGTTTTCTTTCTTACCAGTCGTTATTTTCTCGTGAGTTTTGGCATCCACATCAGGGTTCACCCTAAGGCCTATCGTAGCAACTTTCCCAAGAGATTTTGCTATCTCATTGATATTTATTAACTCCGGCTCTGACTCTACATTTATTTGGAATATATCGTTATTTAACGCCTCTACTATCTCCTCTGTTGTCTTCCCGACGCCAGAAAAAACAATTTTTTTGGGGTCAACGCCAGCCAGCAGGCACCTTTTAAACTCACCCAGCGAGACCACGTCTGCGCCAGCACCTTCTTTTGCTAGTGTTTTAATTATGCTTATATTAGAATTAGCCTTAACCGCAAAATAAATTGAAATTTTCGATGACGATAACGCAGCAGCAAGCACCCTGTATTGATCCAATATTTTATTATACGAGTAACAGTAGAACGGCGTTCCGACTTCGCTCGCTATTTTACTGACTTCAACACTTTCAACAGTTAAGTTCCCGTTTTTATATTTAATCACTCAATTTTCCCAAACTTATTTAAATTAATGCGTTGGATATTTTTTATAGTCATAACTTTCGCTTGAACCCAATGGCTTGGGTGCCCCTCTTTTTCCACAACTGCCAAGTGAAAGAAAGGCAAAAGATAGTATTGTTAACCAGATAAAATAAAAACTGGCACATTTTCTTTTCATTAAAACATCCTTACAGCTAAAGAAACCGTTTCCGTGCCTTCGCAACTGCCGTAGCTACGTTGACTGGTGCGGTTCCTCCAAAACTGACGCGACTAGAGATAGATTTTACGGGATCCAATACCTCGAACACATCTTCATTTATGGACGACTCAATATCTTGGAGATCTTCTATCTTTAAATCAACCAATCTACATTTTTTTTGCTCTGCCAGTTTAACAATCTCACCCGTAATATGATGCGCTCTCCGAAATGGGAGTCCTAGTACGCGAACCAACCAATCTGCTAGATCGGTAGCTGTCGAAAACCCTTGATCAGATGCCGCAAGCATATTTTCTACATTTGGTTTCATATCCTCAACTATCCCAATGCATGCATAAATACACACCTCTAATGTGTCTGCTGCATCAAATAAGGGCTCTTTGTCTTCCTGCATATCCTTAAAGAAAGCAAGAGGTAGTCCCTTCATCATTATGAGTAGTGAATTTAGTGCACCGACGACCCTTCCAGTTTTTCCTCTTACTAGCTCTGCCGCATCCGGATTACGCTTTTGCGGCATTATAGAGCTACCAGTAGTGAATGCGTCGGACAAACCGATAAAATCAAACTGAGCACTATTCCAATTAATAATTTCTTCAGCAAAACGCGACAAATGAACGATGCAAATTGATGCAGCTGATAGAAATTCTAATGCAAAGTCCCTATCGGATACTGCGTCTAAAGAATTTGCTGTTGGCCGATCAAAACCCAGTTTATGAGCCGTAAAATCGCGATCAATTTTAAAAGAAGTGCCTGCTAACGCAGCAGATCCTAGAGGACACTCATTCAACCTGCTCCTACAGTCTGCAAAGCGTCCCCGATCCCTACCGAACATCTCAACATAGGCTAGCAAGTGATGGCCAAAAGTTACAGGCTGCGCCACTTGAAGATGTGTGAAACCTGGCATGACTACGTCACTATTCTCATCTGCTTTGTTGATCAAAACTTTTTGTAGTAGGCCTAGTGCCTCCATCAAATCATCTATCTTATCCCTAACCCACATTTTAAAGTCGGTTGCAACTTGATCATTCCTAGAGCGCGCCGTGTGTAATCTACCTCCAGTTTCTCCTATCAAAGTAGTTAATCGCGCCTCAACATTCATGTGTATATCTTCTAAGTCTCTCCTAAACTGGAAGTTACCCTCGTGTATTTCTTTTTCAATCTGGTTAAGACCTTCAATTATTTCTTCGCTCTCTTTTGCTGAAATAATTCCTTGCTTTCCAAGCATCTCTGCATGAACTCTTGAGCCCTCTATATCTTGGACGAAAAAACGTTTATCAAAATCTATTGAAGGGTTTATTTTTTCCATAACATCAGCGGGGACACCAGTAAATCGACCACCCCACACAGAACTTACCTGAGACTTAACTTTTTCTTTATTGTTTCTATCTATGTCTTTAATCTTTTTTTCCATTTCAGGGGACTTTCTGATGCGGGTTCAAAATTTTTTCTTAACACTGTCTCACATACTAATAGCTCTCTTGCTCACACTCATAGTAGTATCGGAGGTTGCCCATGCAAAGCCACCAAAATCTGGAGATATGAACAAGTTCACAGAAAATAACCCATCCATCGAAAGCCCTTCAACTCCTTTCATCGATCCGAATGGTAAAGAAGTTACTCTTCATGAGTTTAAAAACAACTGGACCCTTATAAATTTTTGGGCGACTTGGTGCGCTCCTTGTATTAGTGAATTACCTTCTCTTGAAAAACTTGAATCTAAAATAAATAACTCAAAATTTAAGTTGTTATTGGTTTCTATCGACCGCAGCGGGCCAAAAGTATTCCAACCCTTTTTGAAGAAATTAGGACTAGCATCACTTAAGTCTGGAAGCGATCCGAAAGCATCTCTAATGCGTAAATTAGGTCTAACCGGCATTCCGACCACACTTCTCATTAGCCCCACCGGAAAAGTCGTAGGCAAACTTGAGGGTACTGCCAGGTGGGACACGCCATCCGCAGTGGAGCTGGTTAATTTCTACTTACGAAAATAGATGCCCGAACACCTATTTCGTTTAGTGTAGCGAGTTATTACCGCGTTCGAGAGCCTCTAACGACAACGAATATGAAGTATTTTCAAGGGATTTGCTTGCAATTGCTTGGACTGAGCTGTTTCCGAGCACCAATGAGTTAACTCTTAACTCAGCAATTAGCGCGTCAGCGACTTTCTTTTCATTACCCTCTAAATCTGAGACTGCTTTTGCCAGCAACTCAAATGCTTTATCTGCAACCTTTTTGGTCATCACACACCCTTCTTTCTAAAGGATTATAAACATTTTGCATCAATTTATATTATATTTTATATAAATGCAACAAGAAATTCATCTGCAAACTATTTTCCTTAAAAAGCACATTACCTAGTAGGAATAGGTTCATCCCCACTATAGTCATAGAACCCTTTTCCTGTTTTCCGCCCTAACCAACCGGCCTCAACGTATTTAACCAGTAGAGGACATGGTCGATATTTTGGATCAGCCAGACCCGCATGCATGACCTGCATGACGGATAAGCAAGTATCAAGACCGATAAAATCAGCTAGCTGAAGAGGACCCATAGGATGATTAGCGCCGAGGCGCAAACCTATATCAACCGAACTAATTGTGCCAACACCCTCATAAACAGCATAGACAGCTTCATTAATCATCGGAACCAAAATCCTGTTGACTATGAAAGCTGGGAAGTCTTCTGCCTCTGCAACTGTTTTACCAAGAGATTCCGATAATTCTTTAACGGATGCAAACGTCTCTTTATTCGTCGCAATCCCTTTTATCAACTCCACTAATTGCATTACCGGAACTGGATTAAAAAAATGCATCCCTATGAATTTTTCTGGCCTATCGGTTGTTGAAGCCAGGCGTGTGATAGAAATTGACGATGTATTTGTTGCCAAGAGAGTGTGTTCGTTTAGGCAACCTGCCATCTCTTGAAATATTTTACGTTTTATATCTTCGTTTTCAGTCGCTGCTTCGATGACGATATCGCAATTTTTAAAGCCTGAGTAATCTGTTCCAGTTTCTATACGTGAGAGCGCAGACTTCACATCCTCTTCGGTAACTTTTCCTCTGCTCGCCTGGCGGGCCATGTTTTTTTCTATTGTCTCAATACTGTGCCGCAAGAGGTCTTGATCTAAATCTAATAGCTGGACCCTTCGTCCGCTAAGTGAAACTACGTGTGCGATGCCACTGCCCATCTGCCCAGCACCAACAATACCAACATTGCCTATCATCGCCAGCCTCTACTGCTCTAAGGGATCTGATTAACCCGTGAAACCGTTTTTCTGAAGTTCGTCATCCAGCTCCGGTACAGCCTTAAATAAATCAGCAACAAGACCAAAATCCGCAACTTGGAAAATCGGCGCTTCTTCATCCTTATTAATTGCCACAATTACCTTACTATCCTTCATTCCTGCTAGGTGTTGAATAGCTCCAGATATACCAACTGCAATATATAAATCAGGCGCAACTACCTTACCAGTTTGCCCAACTTGATAATCGTTTGGAACATAGCCTGCATCGACTGCCGCCCTAGATGCGCCAACTGCTGCACCAAGTTTGTCCGCTACCGCTTCTATAATTGGAAAGTTTTCTCCTGACTGCATGCCACGCCCTCCCGACACGACGATACGCGCTGATGTCAAGTCAGGACGTTCAGAAGCGCTAAGCTCAGATCCTATATACTGGCTAAGCCCTGCATCCCCCGATGCATCGATCTTTTCTATCGATGCACTGCCACCGTCTTCCTGTGCTGCCTCAAAAGACGTGCCTCTAACGGTGATTACCTTTATGCTGTCCGAGGTTTTTACAGTAGCCATTGCATTCCCTGCATAGATCGGCCGCACAAAGGTTTCAGCATCGATTACTTCCGAGATCTCTGAGATCTGCTGTACATCTTTCAGCGCAGCAACACGGGGCATTATATTTTTCGCTGAGGTCGTCGCTGTAGCAAGTATATGACTATAGTTTTCGGCGATCTTACTAACTAAAGTTGCAACGTTTTCCGCCAGCGCATTGGCATACTCATCCGAGTCTGCGACTAAAATCTTAGTAACACCTTCTATTTTCGAGGCATCATCTGCTGCACCGTCACAGCCAGATCCCGCTACTAATATCTCTATTTCACCACCAATTGCCTTTGCCGCTGTTACCGCATTTAAAGTGGCGGGCCCGAGCTCCGTATTACCGTGTTCCGCAATTATCAAAATAGTCATGTTAAATTACCTTTGCTGTATTTCGTAGTTTATCAACTAAGTCGGCAACATCCTCGACCTTAACTCCCGATTCCCGTTGTGGCGGCTCTGCGACCTTAAGAATCTCTAGGCGTATGGAAGGGTCTACACCAAGTTCAGCCGGCGAGGTTTGGTCAATCGGTTTTTTCTTAGCCTTCATGATATTCGGCAGTGAAGCATATCTGGGTTCATTCAGACGTAAGTCTGTCGTAATAACAGCAGGCAACTTTACCGAAATTGTTTCTAGTCCGCCATCAACTTCTCTTGTTGCTTTGACTTGCTCTCCTTCAACCTGGATATCCGAAACAAAGGTCGCTTGTCCCCAACCAAGTAACGCCGCTAGCATTTGTCCTGTCTGATTGGAATCATCGTCGATGGCCTGTTTGCCGACAATGATGAGCGACGGCCCCTCTTTATTGGCCAACTCTTTAAGAATTTTTGCTACAGCTAATGGCTCCACATCTCCATCATGTAGGACGTGTATTCCTCTATCTGCTCCCATTGCCAGCGCCGTTCTTATAGTCTCTTGGCATTGCTGAACGCCGACTGAAACAGCTATTATTTCTTCGCAAACCCCTGCTTCTTTAAGCCTTATTGCCTGTTCAACTGATATTTCGTCGAAGGGGTTCATCGACATTTTAACGTTCGCCAGTTCAACGCCTGTTTGATCGGCCTTCACTCGCACTTTTACGTTGTAATCAATCACCCGTTTGACTGGCACAAGAATTTTCATAACTAACTCGAACCCCGCTGATTTAAATCAAAATCTTTCACACCTCTACCTAGGAGAGACAGACAAATATGTCAAGACAAACGGGCTCATATAGGGGCATTGACGAAATCCACCCTACTTACGATCTAACGGTTCTTCCCAGGGACCCAGAGTACATCCTTTGCACCATTATCATTTACGTGTCTTGACAAAACAAATAAATGATCCGACAGCCTATTGATATATTTTATTGCTGCGGGATTAACCTCTTCTTTTGAAGAAAGAAGCGTAATTTGGCGTTCGGCTCGTCTTACTATTGTTCGAGCATTATGAAGAAATGCCCCAACCGGGGTACCCCCGGGCAACACGAATGAAGAAAGCGGCTGCAAACTCTTATTCATCCGATCGATTTCATTTTCCAGCCGGTCGACTTGATTTTGGGAAATTCTCAGCGCCCCCGACTTCCTTTCGCCTCCTTCCGGTGTGCAAAGATCCGCACCCAAATCAAAGAGGTCGTTTTGAATACGTGCAAGAGCTTCGTCGACGGTCCCAGCCGCCTCCAAACGAGCTAGGCCAATAGCTGCATTCGCCTCATCGACCGCCCCATAGGCAGCCGGTCTATCCGAATACTTTGCTACTCTGTCACCACTTCCCAAAGAGGTAAAACCTTCATCCCCACCTCTAGTGTATATCTTAGTCAACTTGACCATGTAATTATCCCTCGCTTCGCTAATCTTTAGCTATAGCTAGCAATATTATGACTAGCAGTATGGCAATGCCTTGAAACAAAATTCTGTAGCGCATAAACATATTTGATCTTTGAGGCCCTAACTTACCCCCGCGAGCCATAGCAACCAGCCCGCCAACCAACGCGCCAACGACAAGAATGACTGAGATAGCGAGTAATATGATTATCAGAGTATCCATCCGTACACGATATAGCTGTGATTAGGCTTTCGGCAAGACAAATGCCAAGATAAAATAAAATTGAATTTGGTTAAATAGAGGTTTAGATGGGTTTTCTTTTTCATATTTCCCGTTGCAATCATTATGATTTGACGGAATTTTTACCATGGCATATTTCTGGTAAACGAGTTGGATATGTGCACAAAAAACATTCGAAATATCTCGAAGCTTTCCCAAAAGTTTTTGTGTCGCTGTCAGATCATTTTGCATTATCTGATAACCTTGTTAATCCAGAAGAAAGAACTATGGCTATAGAGAAGATGCTTGAAATACTGAGAACCGAAGACCCTAAGCTCAGCAAATTGAATGAAAAATACGCGGTTAAAGAAAATATTAACGGAAAAACGTTAATGGAGATTGATAGAGGCGCTGCTGATTTTTTTGGGATCTTAAACACAGGCGTGCATCTCAATGGCATTACCAATGATCATGAAAATAAAAAAATGTGGGTTGCTACCCGCTCCCATCAGCGCAAAACTTTTCCGGGTGAATTGGACAATATGGTTGCTGGCGGACAACCCAGTAACATAACGCGGCAAGAAAATGTTGTTAAGGAATGTTATGAGGAAGCTTCAATTCCAGAAGAGTTGGCGAAAGCAAGTGAACCAAAGGGCTTTGTGAGTTATAATATGCAAGCCGGAACGACACTGCGACGGAAAATTCTATATGTCTATGATCTTTATCTTCCTAGCTCATTTATCCCCTTACCAAACGACAACGAGGTCGAAAAATTCGATTTAGTTCCCGTCGAGACCGTAATGGAAACAATTAAAAATCGCCCGCATGCGTTTAAATACAATTGTAACTTAGTTATTATAGACTTTCTTATTAGAGAGGGGCTAATCAATGATGACCTTAAGAATTTTAACAAACTCGTGGAAGGCTTGCGCTGCCCGATTATCTAATTGTCTACGATAAAGCCAGACTGCTCCCCAAGGAGTGTCGCTCTCAGCATATGACGAGTTTGCGTTAAATCGAAATCAGCCAATGCCATATGCATCGTTGTTCTGTTATCCCAGCAAAGTAAGTCCCCAGCTCTCCATATATGCCTGTAGACATTTTCTGGTCTGGTTGCATGATAACAAAGATAGTTAATCAACGGCTTACTTTCCTCGCTAGTCATCCCGTGAAAGTGGGAAACTCTCTCACTCACATATAAGGCTTTTTTACCACTTTCAGGATGCACTCGCACTGTCGGATGAGCTATGGGAGGATTTAATTTTCGTGTCTCCTCAACTTCTTTTGGGTCGCGTTGGAATAGGCCTGCAGTCAATGAGATATCATAGACCGAATGAAGTTCATCCACTATCTTTTGCATTGGTTTAGATAGTGTCTCGTATGCCTTGACCATATTACAGAACATTGTATCCCCGCCTACTGGCGCAGGCTCAACACAAAATAACATTGATGCCGCAGCCGGCCTCTGTGTATACGAATAATCTGAGTGCCAGTTCCGTCCAACGTTTCTTGTTTCTGATGGCCGCCCATTTATCGGCCTAGTCGTAATTTCCATCAGCTGAGGAAAATTTTCTAATCGATAATATGGAGTACTCGCATGGTCATCAAGGTCACCAAAATTACCGGCAAATTCTATTATCTCACGGGGTTCGGCGTTTTGTTCTCTAAATAAAATAATATGATGCTCATGCCATATTTTCTTTATGAATGCAGTTTGCCCGTCGCTTAAGGGTTCACTGACACTAACCCCCTCAATTTGCGCGCCCAATGCGTAGGCTAGTTGTTTAACTTCACTCATTTAATTCCTCAGATTATTAACCAAGATAGTATCCCCTAACTTACATAGAGCGTTTTGCTTGAAGACATTAAGTCTGCTATATAGTCGGGTTCCGCCAGACCAGACTTTACCCGCGCTTCAAAAATAGCCTCCGCCGCCGTTAGAGATTCCAATTTCGTTATCACTTCATCTATCCGACTGGATGGCACTACGGCAACACCGTCAATATCACCGATTATAATATCACCCGTTTCAACAGTTATACCTCCTATGTGGATAGGCAGCCCTACCGAACCAGGTCCCGTCTTAGCCGGTGAATTAGGATTTACACCTCGACAAAATACAGGAAGTAACCAAGGTTTAATACCCTTTTGATCCCTCACCATTCCATCTGTGACAAAGCCTGCAACACCTTTATTTTTCATCATACCACAAACCAAGTCGCCAATAACAGCCGTAGTTTCAAAAGCGTCATTAGCACAAACGATGACGTCGCCGGGCTCCGATAAGTGAAGCGCTCCCATAACTGCTAAATTATCAGCAGGGTAAGCGAAACATGTCAGTGCTGGCCCGCAAAAGGTTAAAGAATTCATTTGGAGCGGCTTTATAGAATGATGCATAGCCCCTCTTCCATCCATACAGTCTGCAACGTTACTAGTATTGGCGCCTGTAAAAGCTAGAATCTGCTTTTCTGTTGGGCGCCTAACCGGCTTGCGAACTTTCAAAATCGGCGGGTCATCTAACATTAAATATCTCCCAATTATTTATGACAGCGCAAAACTAGTCCATACTTCATACAGACTTGGATTATCGCTAACTATATATACGGCATACATTAACATTGAATTACTTAAAATTTTTTAAAATTTCAGGAAGCCAAACCAAGAAAAATCGAATAAGCAAGTAAAGGCGTATAAATTCAATCCAACAAATCTAGATTTTTCCATGATAAGACCTCCCTTAAATATCTCTTTAAAAAAAAAGATGCCCGTTATTGCGGTGTTTGTTGGGTTGCCTATGATCTATTGCATCACTTGGTTGATGCTCAGTCAGTGGTCTTTTCATCAGATTAATAAATTGTTCAGCGAAACGGCAAGTCAGCACAGAATTTCCATACCATTGCAGCTAAGCCGATCAGGGTTTCCTTTTTCAATCTCTTGGCACACGGAAAAATTAGAGGCAGCAACATCTTTGCTGGACGGAGAGTTATCATTACAATTTTCAGGTGTTGTGTTTGGAGTATCCCTATTAGATCCTAACACGCTCAATATAAATGCTGAAAGAGCTGCCCTAACAACAATCAATCGACAAAAAGAGATATCATGGCGCTTTCGATCAAATGCTCTTGAAATCACTATTAATAAAGCTGTTGTTGGGAAGCCTCGGCTTTTGTTCGAATTAGAAACTGTTGAACTGCTTCAACAGGAGGAAACTACAACCAACCCAAACCGGGGGTATCATGCTGTCGTCAGTAATATGGTCATCAATCTTAATCAAACTTTACAACCCGAAAGTCGAGCTCAAAAACCCACCATGGATGTTTCTCTAGACCTAAAAGGTATAAGATTAAACCCATCACCGTTAGATTATTTAAATGATATAAAAAATGCTTACTTAGGCATGAGTGTAATCGGCTTTTTGGACGCGAGCAATATCAGCAGCATTGTGGATTGGCGCGATGATGGCGGAACAATCGAGATCAATAAAATGAAAGTTGATACAGCCCCTATCAGCCTCGAAATGAGAGGAACATTAAGTCTCGACCAGGAATTGAAACCGATAGGTGCTGGAACAGTTTTGGTTTATAGAGCTGAAGAATTTATTGAAGAAAAGATGGGAACAGGCGACATTTCAAGAACTGAGGGGTTGATGATACAGCTAGCACTGAGTTTATTACCCAGAAAAATGAACAGCAATGGCAAACTATCAATTCAAATACCTATAACTGCTCAAAAGGGGAAACTCCAGCTAGGTCCTTTTATGATAACTGAATTATTTAGCATCGTTGGGTGACGGCGGTATATCCTGACGGGCATCTATAACCCCGCGCCTAATATCTCGAGTCCGGGTAAAAAGAGTCTCCAACACATCACCTTCACCCCACCTTATTGCTCTTTGCAAGAGTGACAAATCCTCTGAAAATCTCTGCAACATTTCTAAGACTGCCTCGCGATTATTTAAAAAGACATCCCGCCACATGACAGGGTTAGAACCAGCAATTCTGGTAAAGTCTCTAAAACCTGATGCAGAAAAGCGGATGACATCAGCTTGCGTTTGATCCTCTAGATCATCTGCAGTTCCAACAATTGTATAGGCTATAAGGTGCGGCAAGTGTGAGGTTATAGCCAGTACCTTATCATGATAATTAATATCCATTTCTTCTACCATAGCTCCGACACCTTCACATAGGCTTCGCATTTTGGAAACCGCATCCCGATCAACATTTTTAAAAGGTGTTAAAAGCCAGTAACGCCCTTCAAATAGACTCGCGAAGCCAGCCTCTGGCCCTGACTTCTCTGTTCCAGCTATTGGATGCCCTGGAACCAAGTGAACATTATGGGGAATATATGGGATTATTTTTTCAATAGGCTGCGCCTTTACCGAACCAACATCACTTAGAACACAACCCGCGGGTAGACTCGGCGCGATCTGCTTAACAATCTTTTCATACGTGCCAATGGGTGTGCAAAGAATGACGCAATCGGATCTTGAAACAGCTTCGTTTATGTCGTCACAAATGGTGTCAACGATCCCTAGGTCTGAAGCCTTAGCTAGGTTGTCTTTATCACTGTCCGTTGCGATTATTTCTTTGACTAACCCTGCTTTTGACTTTAGGGCGCGAGAAAAAGAAGAACCAATCAAACCAATTCCGATGATCGTGATCCTTTGGAAAATAAAGGTGCTTTGAGTGTCGGAGTTTGAAGTCACAGATTTATTCCCCTCTCAGAAATTCTGCAACATTTTTTACAACGATTTTCATCTCATCCTCTGTTCCAATAGAAAGCCTTAAATAGTCAGGTGCGCCGTAGCCACTCATACCACGCGTCATTATTCCTCTACTGGCTAGAAAGGATCCTGCATCGTTGGCTGTTTTCCCATCGTCATTTGGAAATTTCACCATAAGAAAGTTAGTAATGCTTGGGAGGCAGTTAAGACCAAGCTCTTCGAATTTAGAAGCAGTCCATGTCCGCCATTTTTCATTATGCTCAACTGCTTTATCAATAAACTCCTGATCATCAAGAGAAGCTACAGCAGCAGCCACTGCTGCTCTATTAGCTCCAAAAGGCTGTTTGACGACATGAAGAGCATCGATGATATGAGGTTTTGCATACCCCCAACCCAAACGCAAGCCAGCGAGCGAATAGAGTTTAGAGAACGTCCTTAGCATTATTACATTTTCGTACTTATCGACTAACTCAGCGCCGCTTGAATAATCATTACGAACAACAAATTCAGAATACGCTGCGTCTATCACTAGGAGTACATCTTTAGGCAGTTTACTGTGAAGTCGCGCGACTTCATTACGCGAGAGATACGACCCAGTGGGATTGTTAGGGTTGGCAAGGAAAACAACACGCGTTCGGCTGGTGACACAATCTAAAATAGAATCCACATCAACTTTAAAATTATTATCAGGAGCGGGTACGGGACTGCCACCAGCCACTTTCGTTGACATTGGATACATTATGAACCCATATTCCGTATGAATGGCTTCGTCACCCGGATCCAGATATGCCTGACAAATCGCCATAATCAACTCATCTGACCCACAACCAAACACCATGTTCTCTGGGTTTAGGTCATATTTCGATGCAATTTTCTCGGCAAGTTCTACTGGTTCCTCTTCTGGATACCAATGTAAAAGGTTAGATTGTTTCTCCATGGCTACTAATGCCTTCGGACTAGGACCAAATGCGCCTTCATTGGCTGAAAGTCTGATAACACGATCTGTCACAGGTGCCCCAAGGTTGGGCTGGTAGCGCACCATTTCTGCTATCGTTGGCCTTGGTTTAGGTTGAGTCATTTTTACCTCTAAAAGTCATTAATGCTAAGAAGCTGATATTACATTTGCGAAATTGCCAATATGCAGGCACGTCGCTCCTCCTGATACTTTAAGGCTTTCAGTATATCCATCCACAACTGCCAATTTCCAATTACAGTTAGGCCCCAAGTCAATTACGTATTTGTAGGCTTCACCAATTCCACCTTTAATAGCAAACAAGCTGCTGTCATCGCCAGTCTCTTCTGCTTTCTGTTTAGCAATCATTGCCAGTGATTTTGTCGCACCTTGTCTTTTTATGATAGGTACAACTGATATCACTTTGAGATTATTTTCTTCAGAAACTTTGACAAATTTATCCCAACATCTACCATCCAAGTTATCCCAAAATCCAGGCACCATACCAATATGTGCTGCGTCTTTCGTAATTTGATCTAATACTTCTTGAAATGCAGAAAACTCAATAATTTTAGATGAGGAACCACAGTAATCTTGAGCAAGATCATAGTAATCACGTGACGGCAGATAAGCAGCAGCCGTTAGTTGAGTTTGTTGATTAAGATTGGCGCTCAAGATTTCACGCCATATTCTATAAATAGAATCAGCCGATAGAGGTGGTGTGTTTCGAGAAATAAGCTTTCTCAATATCTGCGCTTCTCTTCCTGGGCGTAGATTAAAACCGGAATTAACTTTTTTTGCTTTTGCAACCTCTTGGCCTATTTTTATCCGGCGCGTTAACAGCTCGTGCAATTCCGTGTCAATTTCGTCTATTTCTTCTCTTAATTCCTCAAGCGTTTTCAAACTTAATCTCCGCCTCTAGTTGCTTTACGAGGACCCTGGCGAGCAACTTTTAAACATAACGTCCATCACGTGCGTCACATATCTTTCATGATCGACAGATTTGATTAACATGATGCGCCCGTCCTTAAATATACAACAGTTTTGAATAGTTTTCTAAGCTAAAAGCCCAAAAACTAATCTTTAGAGCTGAAGTATCTTTTAGATAATCACTTAGTATTTATCCAAATTTGTTAATCTTGCGGAAGACGCCGGAATCATTCTAGTTGCCCGGCTCCTGATTTTCTTAATCGGGCTTGCCGCATAAATTTGTTTTGCAGCTTCAACGATGAGCACGCCTCCAAGATGTTTTAACCATCGAGAGCCAAGATCTTCAATCCCACTAGCAGATCTAAGCACAACCTTCCTTGTTGACGGAGGTATGAATAAAGCCCTATCTATCTTCTCTGGAATAAACATGCCATCTCGCAGTAATCGCGTCAGCTGAGAACTAGAATATGGCTGTCCAAAGCCAAAAGGCGTACGGTCAGTACGTGCCCAAACGCCACTCCGGCTTGGAACAACTATAATCAAGCGACCATCACCTCTTAATATACGCCAAATTTCCTTGAGCATTGGTCTTAAGTGTTCGGTGCATTCCATACTATGTACAACAATCAACCTATCGATAGATGAATCCTGAAAAGGTAATTCATCATCTTCAGAAATAACCACTCTATTTAAACCATCAACCGGCCAGTATGTGCCACCCTGTTGCGCGGGCATTAATGCCATTACATTATCAGCCTCTGTAAGAAAGGGACGCAGAAATGGTGTAGCATATCCAAAACCCAAAATTGTTAGCCCATTTGTATTAGACCAAATTGCCCTAATTTTACGGCGTATCAATCGGCGGGTAACCTGCCCTAAACCAGTACTATAGAACTTGGCTAGATCAACTGCGTCTATATACATAAGGCTCCTGACTCAACAAATAATTGTAGGCTACTTAATCAAGTCGGTAAGTTTTTACGACGTCCAAATCGGGTTCAAACCCAAGTCCAATGCCATTCGAAACTTTAAAGCTTCCCCCAATTGGGTCAAAAATTTCTCTTGGATATAATGCTGCCTCTGGCTCAATGAATATCCGTTCTATCCAACCTGGATTCGCGATGCTTTGAGCCAAATGAAGTGTTGCTAAAAATCCAGGACCAAAATATGGCGAGTGAGGCATAAGCTGGGTCCCAAAAACTTCTGCCAATGCTGCTATTTTTCTGAACTCCGTAATCCCTCCCACTTTAGCTACACTTGGCTGCGCGAAACTAACTGCTCCACTCCTTATCATTTTTTTAAATTCAAAAGCGGTACACGCATTCTCTCCGGCTGCGATGGGGACGCCGGTGTCAGATGCTAGTTTGGCTAATGAGTCAAAATCCTCTGGCGGGTTGATCGGCTCTTCCAGCCAATGAATATCGAATTGTTTCATTTTCAAAGCCATTATCCGAGCCTCTTCAGGCGTCCATGGGCAGTTTACATCAACCATCAATAGGGCTTCCTCACCTGCAGTGTTACGCGCGGCCCTAACCTCATCTATACCTATCTCATGAAGCTTAATTTTTTCGTAACCTAAGTTTTTAGCAAAATCTACTCTGTCGCCAACACAATCTGGATCTTCGTAGCGAAACAAGCTTGCGTATGCTGGCACATTCTTTATGCGAGATGCACCCAAGAACTGATAAAGCGGCAAACCAGCCGCTTTAGAAGCTATATCCCAGAGCGCTATATCCAAGCCAGATATAGCAAACATCGTAATGCCGTAGCGACCAAATAAGTGAAGCGCCTGCTGAAGTTCGCTATTGATATTGACCACATCCAGTGCATCCTTGCCAATAACACGCGGAATTACCATGTGCTTCAGGGCCTCTGCGACTGACCTTCTGCACTGGAAACTAAAAGCGTCACCCCATCCTGTAATGCCACTGCTTGTCTCTACTTTAACCAGACAAAAATCTAGTTTACCCCAGTTCAGAAAACCCACCTGATCCTTTTTGGATATACCTTTATCAAACGGCATCTCCATTTCGATAACTTCTATATGCTCTATTTTCATGTTCCGTCCTCACCAGTAACGCACCTTAGCTATTGGCGCCCCCCATTTATTGATGTTATCTTTTTCAGATGTAAAAATTATTGGAGTATCAACAATGCCACCATTTGAGATTATTGTCGTTCCTGCGCTTTCAGACAACTACATATATATAGCGCATGACAGCTCAAATAAAACAACCCTTGTAGTGGACCCCTCCGAGGCCAAGCCCGTTGTTGATGTTCTCAACGCGCGTGGCTGGACAATTACCCATATTTTGAATACGCACCATCATGGCGATCATATCGGTGGAAATCAGGAGCTTTTGGAAAAGTATAACCCAATACTAATCGGCCCTTTATCAGAAGAATCTAGAATTCCAAACATGCACCAAATGATAAAAGAGGGCGATACAATTGATATTGGTGGACATGAAGGCTTGGTTTTTGAAACGCCAGGCCATACCAATGGACACATAGCTGTTTGGTTCGAGGACTCGGACGCCCTCTTTTGCGGAGATACGCTCTTCGCTCTTGGTTGTGGGAGAGTATTTGAGGGAACGATGGAGCAAATGTGGACCTCGCTCAAAAAACTCCGATCTTTGCCGAGTTCGACAAAAATTTTCTGTGGTCATGAATACACATTGTCAAATGCAAAATTTGCCCAGAGCATTGACCCTCAAAATGAAGCTTTACAGCAACAAATTAAGAAATTCGAGTCCATGAGGGCCGATGGCATTCCTACAATTCCCACCCTCCTAAAAGATGAATTAAACACGAACCCCTTTCTTAGAGCCGACGATATATCTTTTGCAAAAACGTTAGACCTAGAAACTAATGATCCCGTAGCAATATTTGCAGAAACTAGAAGTAGAAAAGACAATTTTTGACCACCTTGAGAAGACAAGGCTTTGGAAAAGCTTTTTTTTAACGAACCGTCTCTAATTGAAAATTTCTGGCAGTAAATCAGAGCGATGCTCGTGCATTAAGTGCCTGCGCGATCGTACCGTCGTCTAAATATTCAAGCTCGCCGCCAACCGGCATACCCCGCGCTAATCTTGAGACTCTAACATTACTTTCGGACAAAGCTTCACTCAAATAATGCGCCGTAGTCTGTCCGTCTATTGTTGCATCCATAGCCAGGATGACTTCACTAACATCTGGATTGGATGCCCGTTTTATCAAATCCTCACATCTCAAATCCTCCGGGGACACTCCGTCTAATGCTGAAAGCAACCCCCCCAAAACATGGTAATACCCTCGATAAACGCCAGACCGTTCGAGTGCCCAAACGTCACCCACTTCCTTTACGACACAAATAGTGGTGGTTTGACGGTTTTCATCACTACAAATTCCACATGGGTTCACAGAGTCAAGATTGCCACATACATCACATGCCACCACTGCCTCGGCTGCCTCTGATATCGCCTTGGCAAGAGGCCTCATAAGGGCATCTCTTTGTTTGAAAAGTTGCAAAGCCATTCTCGTAGATGATCGAGGTCCCAAACCTGGGAGCTTCGACAACAGATATATCATTCTATTCAATTCACCTGGGCCTTGTGTCTTCATGGCTGAGGCCTAAAAAGGAAGTTTAAAACCAGGAGGTAAGGGTAACCCCCCCGTCATCTCTTGCATTTTTTCAGAAGCTTTACTTTCAACTTTTGCCTTTGCATCGTTGACCGCGGCCACAATCAAATCTTCTAGTATTTCGACATCTTGGGAATTAACAATCCCGGGATCAATCGTTATACGACGCATATTTCCCTTGCCATTCAAAACCACAGCCACGGAACCCGCTCCGCTACTTCCTTCAATTTCTAAATCTTCCATTTGCTCCTGCATATTCTGCATTTTTTCTTGCATTTCCTGCACTTTTTGCATCATCTGACCAAAATTTTTCATTTTCTCTCACTCTTTTCTCAATCTTTAATAGTTCATATGATATTATCATTCCCGGTCGGTGTGGCGCACTATTTTCCTCACAGACTTTATCTCTGCACCCGGAAAATTGCTAAGCACAGAGGCCACTATGGGATCGTTTTTTGCGTTCTTTTTTGCTTCAAGTTCTGCGTCAACCATCTTTTCCCTAAGGGTCTTTTCGCCAGTGCTTTGCACCAACGCAATTTGCCACGGAGTGCCCGTCCATTCTGAAAGTAACCTTCCTATGCGCCCCGGCAAGTCTGGATCAATATCTCCCGTGTCCTCTATCTCACATAATCCAGCCTCAACACGCACCGGTTTTACTTTTTCGATGAGGTTTACATGGATGATGGCTTCTCGTTTTTTTTCAAACATATCCACGATCTCAATAAAATTACTCGGACATCTTTCAATATCAGGGTCATTTTCATTGATATTTTTGACGTTTTTAGAGCTACTAGCTATGGATAGAAGTGCGTTATCATCTCTTGCTACTTCAACTTTTTTTTTTTGCTCCACCTCTAATGGTTGCGTCCCTGCACCAGCAACTGGTTTATCGGCCAGATAGACTAGGCGTATGATGAGCATCTCTAAGGCAGAGAAAGGCGAAAACGAAGTTTGGACCTCCTCAATCCCCTTCAACAACATTTGCCACGCTCTCCCCAATTGCACCATGGGGGCTTTCTGTGCTAAATCAAAACTTTTCTGCTTTTCCGACTCAGATAAACTTACGTCCATGTAGTCAGGCTGCACCTTACACTTTGTCACTAAATGGACGACTTCTAACAGATCTTGAACAATCGATAGAGGATCGATTCCATTCTGGTTCATCTTTTCTAAGTGATTAAGCGCCGTTGTAATGTCACCCGACATAGTTTCCTCAAATAAATCAAGTATATTTGCTCTATCACTACTTCCGAGCATACCCTGGACGACTTCCGCCGTGATCTCACCGACTGACAAGGCCATACTTTGATCTAGAAGAGATAAGCCATCCCGCGCTGAACCGTCGGCGGCCCGACCTAGGGCATAAAGAGCATCCCTTTCTATTGTAATATTTTCTTTTTGACATACGGTGGAAAACAATCTTGCCAGATCTTCCATTCCCAATCGCTTCAGATCAAATCTCTGACATCTCGAAAGGACTGTAACAGGCACCTTCCTTATCTCTGTCGTAGCAAAGATAAATTTTACATTTTCGGGAGGCTCCTCCAATGTTTTGAGTAGCGCGTTAAACGCATTTCGCGAAAGCATGTGGACTTCATCAATGATGTAAACCTTGTTTCTTGCTGCGACCGGTTTGTATCGAACTCCGTCTAAAATTTCCCTTATATCATCAACACCGGTCCGACTTGCTGCATCCATTTCCATAACATCAACGTGGCGATCTTCCATAATACTAGTACAATTTGCGCAAACTCCACATGGATCGATGGTTGCGCCGCCCTTACCGTCAGCGCCGATACAATTGATACCTTTTGCTATAATGCGGGCCGTTGTTGTTTTTCCAACACCTCGTACACCCGTAAGGATAAATGCATGCGCTAGTCTGCCCTGACTGAAAGCATTACTAAGCGTTCTTACTAAGACATCTTGTCCTATAAGATCTTTAAAATTCTGGGGCCGGTACTTTCGTGCTAGTACCCTATACTCCATCGCGTCAACATTGCCTTCGCTGTGTAAAACCAAATAAACTCATATATTGTAGGCGGAGGACCGAAGCCGACCCAAACGATACTCGTTACGGCTGCTTCCTTCCGGACCTGACCGGGTTGGCGATACGCTTGTCCGTTTCGGACCTCCAGATATAGGTATATCGGTATTAAGCACGACGGTGCAAGCATATGTTTTTACAAACGACATAGGCTGAACCATTTTTCGTTAGATCATCGGCGGTTTACACTAGTTCATGGCATTAAAAAATAATAGTCAATGCCATCATCCTTTTTTACAGTGACAACTATTACAAAGGATTTCTAGTGGGCGCCGGCCAGCCGTTTTTTTAAGTCGTTACGACTTCTAAATTTGATCACAATTCATTGAAAAACGATATGATGTTCTTCCACAAGTTTCGTTGATGATTTGTATCAATTGAGACTGTAGACGTCATACCTGCTCTTAACGGCGGCTTGTTTTCAGTAGAAAGAATTTCTATTCGGACCGGCAATCGTTGAACTACCTTAACCCAATTTCCCGAAGCGTTTTGCGGTGGCAACACTGAAAACTCCGCACCGGTGGCTGGACTAATACTCGCCACTTTAGCTTCCCATATAACATCGGGATACGCGTCTACCTCGACAGTTGTTTTCTGGCCTTCCACGACATGTGTTAGCTGTGTTTCCTTTAAATTCGCCTCAATCCAAACTCTATTATTGGCGATTATTCCAAAAGCTGGCTCGCCTGATTCAACCCATTCGCCAGGCTCGAGTTTTAATCTTGTGACAATACCGCCAACTGGCGCTCTAACCTCGGTATACCCCAGGTTCATCTTTGCAAGAGACAGTTCGGCCTCTGCACCAATAAAATCTGGGTGCTCGTCGAAACTTCTATTTGGGTCGCCACCAAGCCTAGCTAATACCGTTTTTATTTTCTGCTTTCTTGTTAAAACTTCCTGGTTCGCCGCCAACAGTTCAAATTCAGCCTCGTCTAATTTTGACTCTGCCTCATCTAACCTTGCTCGCGTCGTGATTGACTTTTTTATCAACATTCGCTGCCGTCGAGCCTCCCTTTTATGGTAAGCAACATCGGCTTTTTTATAGGCGGCATTAGCCTTTTTTTCTTCAATTTCCGCCAGTATTTGATAATACTCTGCCTGCAATGCTGAAATATCCTGCCGGACTTTCTCTCTTTTTGATTCCGCCATCTGAATAGCTACAGCGTAAGTATTTGGGTCTAATTTAAAAAGCAGATCACCCTTCGATATGAGTTGATTCTCATCAACAAATACTTCCGTTACACGGCCGTCTATATCAGCGCTAATAGCAATCACATTTGTTTTAACATAAGCATTCTCAGTCTCGACATATCTACCAGTTTTTTCATACCACTGCGCACCGAAAACAACTGCAATAATTGGTATAACAACTAACAAAAAGACCCGCAAAATTAGGCGGCCTATCCCAGGGCTTGATTTCGTTATTGTTGTCTCTTTTTGCGGGCTATTATCCGCTTCTTTATTGTCTTCCATTCCTTCTGCCTTATCCTTGGTATTTCAATTACTATTAGTTTTTAAGAACTGCTGTTACGGTTTGCGTCTAAGTTTAATAAATTAGATTTAATCTTGATCAATGTATCAACGAACCTATCTCTCTCATCATTCGACATATCTCCGATAGCCTCGCGTCTGACAGTAGCTGCGGTTTTCCTCAACGCCCTCATAACTTCCTGCACTTTATCTGTTAGATACAGGCGATTAACGCGTCGATCAAACTCATCCGCTCTGCGCTCGACCCATTCTTTTCCCTCTAATCTATCTAACAGGCGTCCTAAAGTTGGCTTCTCTAACTCCATTAAATCGGCTAATTCAGATTGTGTGACGCCCTCTTTCGCATATAACATTGTTAGAACCCACCACTGAGACCTGGTAAGCCCCAAATCTCTACCACGACGATCGAAAAGTGTCCGCATCAACCTGGCGACGTCATGAAGTAAAAATCCGAAGTTTCTGTCTAAGTCTTCTCTTTCCATAAGCTATCATATAATTGCCTTGCTCACTTTTGCCAAGAATAATATTGCTTTGCTTAAAAAATCGGTTTAACCCGTAACAATCTAGTTGGCGTACAAAGTGCCTTGAGGTAACCTAGCCGCCTTGCTAATAAAGATATCGATACTTTGGCTATGGGATCAGATCATGGAATATAGAAATCTTGGCTCTTCTGGACTTAGAGTTTCGCTAGTCGGACTTGGGTGTAACAATTTCGGCATGCGGTTAGACTTAGAACAAACACGAGCCGTAGTAGACCGAGCTTTTGATCTTGGTATAACTCTTTTTGATACAGCAGATATGTATGGTGGCCGTGGTGGCTCTGAAACACAACTCGGTAAAATACTAGGACATCGAAGGAAAGATATTGTCTTAGCATCAAAATTTGGTATGGCCATGAGTGATGATGGCACAAAAATAGGTGCGTCCAGACGATATATTATGTCGGCAGTAGAGGACTCGCTTAGACGGCTCAAAACGGACTGGATTGATCTATATCAATTACATCAACCTGATCCTTTAACCCCGCTTGATGAAACGATGCAAGCATTGGATGATCTAGTTACCCAAGGAAAAATAAGATATATAGGTTGCTCCAATTTACCTTCTTGGCAAGTCGTCGAATCACAGTGGATTTCAAAGTCTATGGGATTAAATAGGTTTGTATCCTGCCAGGATGAATACAACATTCTTAATCGTAATGTAGAAGCCGAGCTTATTCCGGCAATGCAAAAATATGGTTGCGGCCTTCTCCCATATTTTCCTCTTGCAAGCGGTCTACTGACAGGAAAATATAAACGGACAGAGATGCCTGAAGGTGCTCGGCTAACGGACATGCCAACATTTGCCAACCGCATCTACTTGACCGATGAGAATTTTGACGTTGTTGATAATCTCAATAAATTCGCTCATAAAACCGGACACTCTATTTTGGAACTTGCTTTTGGCTGGATGGCTTCCCGCCCTACAACCGCAAGCATTATCGCAGGTGCTACAAAACCTGAGCAAATAGACGCCAATGTCGCAGCTGTAAATTGGGTATTATCGCAATCGGAAATAGATGAGGTCAACAAAATATCTGCCCGATAGGAAGTGACAGATGCTTTTGGAAAAACACGAGGTTAAGTCTTAACAAGCTTTTGCAGGTGGGGCGTAATGGTATTTCTTACCGAAACAATAAATATAAAAAGTCACTTTAAAAAACTTGATAAGGTAATTGTTAGCATAATTACCGCTCTGATAGTCATTGCTGTTTTAGATCCTAATCAACTCACAGAAAGTATTATGTTTATAGGAGAAGCTCTCAAAGGAATTTTCATTTTTCTACTAGCTTCTGTTTTATTGGCTTCGTTTGCAAAAGCGACCGGTCTAGATCAACAAATCAGCATGGTATTCTCTGGCCACCCTTTCAAAGCGATTATTGTGGCGTCCCTTTTTGGTGCCCTATCTCCCTTTTGTTCTTGTGGTGTAGTTCCAATCATAGCGGGACTGCTAATGGCTGGTGTGCCACTCGCGCCGGTAATGGCATTCTGTTTTGCGTCACCACTCATGGACCCTTCCATGTTCCTGCTTATGGTACCTGTCTTCGGGTTAGAATTCACGCTAGCCAAGCTAATCTTTGCAATAATAATCGCCATTACTGCCGGCTTAAGTCTCCATTATTTCAGGGATCATCCTTTGCTGTCATCACCCTTACGCGACCTCAGAGCTAGCTGCTGTACAAGCAGCTGTAGTTCCACAACTACAATTGAGAACAAAGTCATCGTCTGGCAATTCTGGAAGGATAAAACAAGGACGCAAATTTTTTGGAATGAAGGCATTTCAAGCACATGGTTTCTGCTCAGATGGCTAGCACTAGCTTTTCTGATCGAAAGTGTAATGACAGCTTATATCCCAGCTGAAACTATTGGAGGTTGGCTAGGAGTTGATGCCTGGTGGGCTATACCAAGCTCCGTAATTCTTGGGGTTCCAACTTATTTAAATGGTTACGCCGCCATCCCAACTCTTAGCGGACTAATGGAACTGGGTATGCTTCCCGGAGCAGTCATGGGTTTTATAATCGCAGGAGGAGTTAGTAGTATACCAGCTGCTATGGCAGTTTATGCACTTGTCAAAAAACCTATTTTTCTAGTTTACATTGCGTGGGGGATTAGCGGCAGTTTAGCGAGCGCATATTTGTTCCATCTTTACTCAGGTTTCTTTGCATAAAATTTGAAAATAAAAATAAACCCCTTAAGTAATGCCGCTAGACAACCCGAGCATTACGCATCTCAGAGATTTTATCGGCGGTGTAGCCAAGACTATTGAGAATTTCATCCGTATGCTCCCCAAGTTCTGCTGTCCTTTGCCTAATCGTTCCTGGGGTCTGGGATAACTTCACTGGTGTAGTATTTATTGGAATTGGTTTTTTTAGGCCGGGAAAATTCATATCTTGAAGGAAATCCATCGCTTTGATATGTGGGTCCTGAAGCACTTGCTTGGCACTGAGCACAGGCCCGCAAGGTATCCTCGCTTCGTCTAAAGCATCTAGAACTTCTTTAGTACTCATATCTTTACACCACATTTGCATTCTTGCGCTTAATAGCTCTCCATTCTCACCGCGATCCATATCAGTCGCGAATCTCGGGTCTTGAAGCCAACTTTCCTCTCCCATTAGTTTAGCCCAACGTTCGAATAATGGCTGTCCTACAACCTGCACCATCACCGCGCCATCCGTTGTCTTAAATATATCACTGGGCCCAGCACTGTAGCCTCTATTCCCATAGGATGGGCGGTCAATAGATTTGATAGCTTCTTCCGCTAGCAGTGCGATATTAAACGCCATCACCGTCCTGGTGAGTGCTGCTTCAACTAACTGGCCATTGCCGGTCTTGTTTCGTTCAATTAGAGCAGATAGGGTTCCAAAAGCCGCCATAGTTGCTGTGCCAAAATCAGCAAAAGGAACGAAAGATTTCATGGGATCTCCAGGTCTACCTCCCATATATGTAGCGCCAGCTAACGCTTGCGCCACCCCATCAAAACCAACCCTGTCACTGTAGGGGCCACCATTTCCATAAGCCGTGACAGTTGTCAAAATAATATCAGGTTTAATTGCTCTTAAAGAATCATAATCAATACCCATTGCCTCTAACGTGGGTTGAGGAAGATTAGCGATAACTATATCTGCCGTCTTAACAAGATTTTCAACTATTTCACGGCCTTGGGGTTTCATCGGGTTCAATGTCAATGATTTTTTATTCCGGTTAAGAGCCAAAAATAACGGCCCTTCTCCACTTTCAGCTACGGGAACAAGATACCTATCTTCGCTGCCTGAAAGTTTATCGATCCTAATCACTTCTGCACCCATATCGCCAAGCAACATTCCACAGAAGGGCCCAGCAATATATCTACCAAAATCTAAGACACGTATTCCATCTAGCACGCCAGCCATTACACCCTCCAAAAAACTACCATAATCCAGATCTGTTTTATTTAACTTTTGAAACCCTTAAGGGCCCTATTTTTAAACGACAGTCGGCCCATCTCCAACTATCGTGGTTCTTCGCATGTCTCTAGGTTCATCGACAGGAAATGGCCTTACCCTATGCATAGTTTGTCTATTATCCCACATAACCAAATCCCCTTTTTGCCATTCATGAACATAGACAAATTTTTGCTGCGTAGCATGATTGACTAAATCCAGCAGAAGAAGTTTTGCATCGGGAACAGACAAGCCATCTATTCGACCTGCATGGGATGATAAGTATAGAGATTTGCGGCCGGTTGCAGGATGTTTGCGGATTAGTGTTTGCCTTACTGGCTTAAACCGATCTATTTCTTCGTCGGTAAAATCGGTAAACCCAACCTGTTGTCGAGAAAATATCTGAGAGTGTTCACAAATCAGCCCATCAAGTTCTTCTTTAATCTCGTCATCTAATGCATCGTAAGCACTTGGCATGTGGGCAAACTCAGTATTACCGCCCTTAGATGGGATTGAAATTGCGTGCAGAATTGAGTACTTGGCTGGCACAACTTTGAATGAACTGTCGGAATGCCACAATCTATTTCCTATGGCAAATAACCGCCGTCTATCGTTGATATCAAAAGGCCTGTCCTCCTTGTCGAGGTTCGATACATCGGCAAAAGTCGATGGAAGCCGAGCATCCTTGTCTTCACGAAGACTGGTACCAATAGCATGCTCGATGTCGCCCAATTGCTTTGAAAATGCAAGCTGTTCTTCGGCTGTCAGCGGCTGCTCCCTAAAAGTCAAAACCGCGTATTTATCCATTCCCTCATGAATCGCGTTTACATCTTCTGTTGATAATGGTTCGGTTAAATCTATTCCTGTAACCTCACCCGCGAAACACTCTCCAACCTGTCTAATTTCTACTCCCATTGAGGTACTCCAAGAACTTGAAATTAAGACGCAAATATTTGACTTGCCAAATCAATACTATCGGCAAATCCTTCCAAATTTCAGCAGGAGGCTGATAAAACCATTGTATTTTTTGTCTTTACAGAGATACTGCCTAAACCTAACTGGCGACTTCGTATTCGAAATTAATTTGAATTGGACGAAATATGCATGGATCTGGTGTTTTAGCTGTCTGGAATGACTGTGCGGTGGGTTCTGAAGAAACTTATGAAAAGTGGTATCAAACAGAACATCTTCCCGAAAGATTAAGTATAACTGGTTTTAAAAATGGCCGGCGCTATCAAGCCTTGCGCGGTTCGCCTAAGTACTTCACCTGGTACGAGGTCGACACACCCTCCGTACTGAGATCGGCTGAATATATTGATCGCTTATCCAACCCAACAGCCTGGACAAAAAAAATAATGTCAGGTGTGTTTCTGAACGCAAGCAGGACTGTCTGCGAAAGATACATCATTACTGGTGAAATCTTTGGATCTGTAGCCATTACTATGAGACTGAAACCTAATCAATCGTGCCAAAAAATTCATGCTATTCTTAAAGAACTATTCGACCCGTCTAAAGTTGCCCGGATTGAGAAATGGGTTGCAAACGAAAAACCGGAAGACACTGCAAGAGCCGAAGAAAAAATAAGAGGTCCAGATAATAAAATTGGAACTTGCTTCATGCTAGAGACAATCCGGACAGAGGACGCCATTTCTATACTTGATCAACTCCCAACACAGACTTTGCAAGTCGAAATTGGAATTTATCAACTGCTTTGCGAGTATCCCCAAGCGATTAAAGCTTAATTTTTCTGATACCGCTTCCCTAGGTCTGTATTCGCTCCTTCATATAGAATCTCTCTCTTGCTTTCAGAATCCTCTGCGCATATCCGGAAATCATCTTCTGACAGCCACCCATTAGGTGACCCAACAGAAGTAAAATGATTAAATTTATCCCGTCCGGCGACAAGCGTTACCAATGACTTTGCGCCGTTTGTCTGCTTCATTGATGGCTTGATATAACGAATAGCGACACCCACTCGGCGATTTGGGGTTCTATTTGGCCCAGATGAATGAAATAGATGGCCATGATGTAAAGATGCCTGACCTGGCTTTAGTATTACATCAACACCGTCGCTGTCATCAACATCGACGGCGATTTCCTGTCCTCGAGTCAAAAGATTATCCTCCGCAAAAGTATCGTTATGCGGAACTAAACGTTTAGTGTGACTACCAGGAACAAAACGCATGCAACCACTATCTAAATTAGCGTCACCTAATGATACCCATGCTGTGACCTCGTCAGCATTATCCAGCCCCCAATAATTGAGGTCCTGATGCCAAGATACGATGTGCGGAGAGTTAGCTTCTTTTATAAATAATCCTCCACTCCATACGAGCAAATCAGGGCCCAATATGGTGCTTACCGCATCAATGAGACTCTTATTTCGTATCAACCTATCGAAGGAAGGAATCAAATGGTTGGGGTAAGAACGCAACAGAGCCAACTTAGCGGGGTCAGCTACCAATTCAGACTCGGCTTTTTCCAGATCGGCTTGTATTTTGGACGCCTCCGCTTCACTCACCACGTCTATTGGAAAAACAAATCCATCCTGAGAGTAATCATCTGCTATTGATTCTAAAGTCATAACCATTTTGAGACCTCCTATTACAGACCGTTACTAAGTCTGATTCAATTTGCTGTCGAATGCAAGACCGCCGAAGGAAAACTGCTCCATAGTAATTAATTACACTCAACTATTAAATCTTTAATATTATTAGGACTTATTTTGGTTTACTTCTAAAATAGCGAGTGGTCGAATCCCGTCAAAAAGCAAACTGTTTTTAAAAAGGCAACCTGAGATGACCGTCACCACCAGAAGGTCCTTATTGGAGGTAAGAAAAACGCTTAGGCCAAATTGGTATCGGTGCCCAATAGACCCGGCCGCATTCCGAGAGTTAATGGAGCCATGCGATTACAAAGGTTCGCTTCAAGCTGGAGGCCATTTAGTGATTTTTTGCCTAACCGGCTGCCTGACTATTTATCTCTTTTTAGTAGGGGAATGGTTTTGGCTAGTGTTTTCTTTATTTTTTCACGGAATAGTTGGTTCTTTTTTTAAAGGGCTTGCTGCCCATGAGTTGGGCCACGGCTCAGTTTTCAAAACAAAAACTTTAAACGCAATTTTTTTAAGGATTTACAGTATAGTTAGTTGGCACAACTTTCATGAATATGCAGTTAGCCATACATATCATCATAGATATACACTTCACGAAGATGGAGACAGGGAAGTAGTTCTTCCCCTTGAAATTTTAATAAAGAAACCATTGTACCTTCTTCAAATTCTCACGATCAATTTTACCGGCGGCCCAGTAACAAGTGGTTTAATACCAGTCGTCAAAGGCACTTTTGAGACTGCATTTAGAAGGTATGGTGAATCCGTGATTAGCAAAGAATGGAGTGCCGCTCTATATGCATCCCACCCACATGAGCGTGAACCTGCTGTACGATGGGCTCGTTCAATAATTGCATTCCATTTAGTAGTTTTAATCCTAGCGATCTCCAGCGGTCTTTGGATATTGCCTTTTGTTCTATCTTTTCAGCAATTTATCGCAAATTGGCTAAGATATTTGGTAGGATTACCAATGCACTGCGGATTGAGGAGTAACGTCAATGACTTTAGAAAGTGTACACGCTCTATCACACTCGATCCCATCTCGGAGTTTCTTTACTGGCGAATGAACTGGCATCTCGAACACCACATGTTCGCTGGCGTGCCTTGCTATAATTTAAAGAAATTACATAAATTGGTAGCACATGATATGCCTAGGGTTAGAACGTTAACTGGAGCTTGGCGGGAGATGATGGAAATAGCCCAAAAACAAAAGGCGGATCCTGCGTTTGAATTTGATACTCCTGTCCCACCGAATAAAAACCACAACCAAGCAATCCACAGAACCTCAACAGAATCAATAGGCGATCTTGCACCGCGGAGCCTTAAGTAGAAATCGATCCGACAAGTGCTTTTGTGTTTTTTATTCTACAACGAACTTAGGAGGATGCTCCGCGATAATTTCCTCATTCAATTGTGCCCCCCAACCTGGGCCGGATGGAGCTTGCAGGCACCCATTCTTAAAGCTCGGGGACCAAGTAAGAATGTCATCCTTCCAGGGAACATCATCGATGTCGATCTCCATAACTCTAAAATTTGGGATAGCTGTACAAAAATGGGCGCTCATCAAACTTGACAAGTGTCCATAAAAATTATGGGGAGCGCAATTGACTTCATAAGCTTCCGCCATTCCTGCTATTTTTAAGCCTAACCAGGCTCCATTCCAAGGTATATCTATGATAGCTACATCAACTGCCGCGTGTTCAAAGAAAGGTCTAAACTCTCTAAGACCATATAATGACTCACAAGACGCAATCGGGGTCGCGATACGTTCTCGAATTGCTGCAAGAGCTATAGGGTCATATAGATCAATCTCGATCCAAGTCAGGTCAAGATCATCCAGCTCTGTTGTTACCTGACGGTAACCCTCTGGTTTGAAATTAAAATTTAAATCAAGCCTAACGCCAACATCTGGTCCTGCACCTTCCTGCATTGCAATTAATTGATCCCTTAATTGCCCAATTAATGATGACGGTACATTTAAATCGGGCCATCCTGGGCGGCCAGCAGTACCGGGCATGTAGAGCCTAGCTCCAACATCTTCATTGAAGGTGATCATATTAGTCTTTAAACCCAAAAAACCTTGATCTTTAACACGCCTACCAAGTTTAATTAAATCTTCAGCTTTTCTTATAGCTTCTACCTCACATAACTCCGCAATTTCGGGGCGCCATATATATGTGCCACAATGGCTCCAATATACTGGTATTTCTTTCCGTATCGCGCCGCCTAAAATATCGTAGACTGGTATATTAAGCGCTTGCCCTTTAATATCCAGTAGCGCATTTTCTATAGCGGCAATGGCTTGCTGATTTACTCCACCGGGCGCTTGTCGCGTAGCAGCATAAAGACACTGATGTATATGTTCGTGTGCGAGTGGATCCATATCTTTTACGCGTTCTACTAATCGCCGAATGATACCCGACAACCCTGGACTGCCATAACATTCATTGTATTCTGAAATACCGGTAATATTTTCATCGGTCATCAACTTTAAAAAGCTAAAGTCTCGCCAACCAGCGTTACAATGTAATATTTCACATCCGACAATACGCATTTTCATAATCCTTTAGGTGTTTAACTTACTTACCCAACAAAAAGCTCCAATTTTTTCCTATCTACAGGACAGGTAGATTGAGAGCGACGAATTCCGCAGGCAATATGACATCTATGTCTAGCGACACCCTACTTGTCATAACGAAATATTTCTTGAGAGGTCCAATAAAATATTTGCTTGTAATTATTCATCCTTAAGCTCATCAAGAAACTCTTCAATTAACTTGTTTGGCGCCTGTATAGTGTGCTCCTTTCCAGGAAAGTTGGCTCTTTTAACATCATCGATAAACTCCTTAAAACCAGCTACTCGCTCTGCCTGCATTTCTTGTTTCATCTTGTAGAGGTTTTTATACTGCTTTGAGTGTCTCGGATAAGGGGGCGGATTATTACCCAGTATATCCTCCGCAAAAAGAAATTGAACATCACCTCCACCTCCGCCCCCAATTGAAGAAGTTAACAAGCTGGTTCGTTTGGTGATTTCAATTAGTAACTGTTCAGGAATTACCTCTACCTCGACAGCATAGGCTCCTGCTGCCTCGAGGGCTTTTATTTCCTTATAGACCCATAACGCCTCATCAAGCGTCTTTCCAACAGCACGGAGCCCTCCGGTCCAGGTACTCTTCCGCGGCACCAGACCAGCATGCCCTTGTATCGGAATGCCTGCCTCGGCAGCAGCTTGCACAAAACGTGGGCTCCACTGGCACATAATCGCGTCAGCTCCTATCGACATCGCCTGATAACCTAATCTTATAGCCTCTGTCTCACTCGCTGCCGCAATCAATGGCACCGAAAAAGCCATAAACGTGTTTGGGGCAGCTTGTCTTATAGCAGCAGCTAATTCTGGTTGGGCTGGATCAAATCGGGCTTTCATCGTATCTATGCCCGCCTCTTCTGCTGCAGAAGCTTCTTCGGGAGAAAAGGGCAGTGTTTCAGTCAATATCTTTTTGCCCTTACAGTCACGGAGATCTTTTACCGTGTAATTACGTGTGCCGTATGCACCACCTAGGGTCATAATGCGCTTTAACCCATCTTTTTCAACTCCACGTTTTGGGATACCCCCATCACCCGTCGCATGACTTGCCATAAAAACACCCTTCTCCGTCTTTATTATAGATAGTTTTCAAAAATCCAGGCTATAATTGAACTGTATTCAGTTTGTATTGCAAAATTTTCATTTGAAAAAAGGAAAGAAATCACATGTCTAGGCGCGGGTTGGATTTTGGAATTTTTTTGGCCCCCTTTCATCGTCTTGGTGAAAACCCTACATTGGGCTTTGCCCGAGATTTAGAGTTAATAGAGTGGCTGGACCATTTGGGCTATGATGAGGCGTGGATTGGTGAACATCATTCAGCAGGTTGGGAAACAATAGCGGCACCAGAGATTTTTATGGCAGCTGCTGCAGAACGAACCCGTCACATACGCTTAGGCTCGGGCGTTACGAGCCTTCCCTATCATAATCCATTTATGGTTGCGCAAAGATT
Organism: uncultured Alphaproteobacteria bacterium; assembly: GCA_902589475.1. GTDB lineage: Bacteria > Pseudomonadota > Alphaproteobacteria > Thalassobaculales > Thalassobaculaceae. The sequence continues at coordinate 53,588 of CACITD010000003.1, forward strand.
TGTACAGCTCGACCACATGACCAGAGGAAGAACAATGCTAGGCTGTGGCCCAGGTGCACTCACATCCGACGCATATATGTTGGCCATCGACCCGGTTACACAGAGAAATAGAATGGTTGAGTCGCTAGATACAATTGTTGAGCTCTTAAAGTGCGAAGAACCAGTTACGAAGAAAACAGATTGGTTTGAGTTAAAGAATGCCCGATTACACTTAGCTCCATACAGTGATCCATGCTTTCCGATTGCGGTAGCCAGTACTATTACGCCGTTCGGCATGACGGCCGCTGGTCGCCATGGCGTGGGAGTTCTATCTATTGGTGCCGGACTTCCAGGCGGACCAGAAGCACTTGCAAAACAATGGCAGATTGCTGAAGAAACAGCGGCAGAGCACGGCGTTAAAATGAAACGTAAAAACTGGCGGGTCGTCGTCGTCATGCATATTGCAGAGGACAAAGAACAAGCGTTAAAAGAGATCCATGCGGGTGAAAGAAGGGAAACACTATCTTATTTTGCTGAGACCTTAGGCCGTCCCCCTGGACGCTCAGAAGACCCAATCAGAGATGGTGTTAAAATGGGAACAACTTTAGTTGGTGATCCCGAAACCGCGATAAAGGGGATAGAGCATCTTATCAAACTAAGTGATGGTGGCTTTGGTGGCGTGATGTTTCGCGCTCATGAATGGGCGAATAGGGAACAAACCATGAGAAGTTACGAACTTTTCGCACGTTATGTTGCTCCACACTTCCAAGGTTCTATGGAAACCCTGTATTCTTCAAATAAATTTACGCGCGAAAACAGACTTGAAGTCGTTGGCAGAAATGTCGAGGCTGTACGGAAAGCATTTACTGATACTGGGCGAGATGTCCCAGATGCATATCGAGAGCGAACATTAGGTATTTTAGACGTTGAATCGGACACGGATAAAGGATCAAAAACAAAAAAAGTCAGGAAGAAAGCAGGTTAAGCAACTTGCTTCAATGCGGAGTGAACTGCATGTTTTTCACAAAACCACTAGTGAATGAAAGGGTGTCATCAGTATCGGAGCTTATTAAAATGTGTGACACACTTTTGGGCTCACCACCGAAGACATCTTTGTAGTCCGCCACAATATCTACTTTTTCTTCTAGCCAAGCACCTAATCTACTTTGGTTATTCCGTTTGACAATCATTTTGTGCTGAGCACCGCCAAAAGGGCTTTCGATTACTTTCCCTTTTGATTCGGCTGATGCCCAGATATAAGATAATACACGCCCTGGCGCGTCGCTGCCGTACCTAAATTCTAACAAGGGGCGCATTGCACGTTCACTCATAGAAGCATTCTGATAATCAAACGGAAAGGTAATATAGACTGCCAGTGGCCGGTCATCTTTACCCTTCCTTGCTAGATCCGAAGGCGCGGGGGGACCAGCCAATTTCCATTCCCAGGATAGAAATTTCTTCTCTGTAATATCGATCTTCAAAGAACGTTGTATCATGGATACTGCGGAATCTGACTCGACTTGAATACAGCCCTGACCACATTCGGAGAAGCGATTTGATTTTTTATCTACAAATTGGATCTCACGCCAACCCAATTTCTCAACTGATTCACTTATCTCAGCAAAACCTGACTTCAAATGGCTAATGTTATAATGCACAAAAAAAACTAAACCTGCGATAATATACCAGCTTGGGATCAGTCTTTTTATTTTGAACAAAATAAAATATTTCCTCTGAAAACGATAATGGATCGTTCTGATCCTAGCGGTTACCAATCTAGTTTATTTTGTATTTCGCCCATACAGAGACAGCTCAACTGCTTCGAATTCAAGTCCATCACCCGTAAAATCGTCAAACATGAAATCGTCAGATTTGGATTTTGACTTAAGCATCTTACCTTCGGGCCCTCGCATCAATTCGTTAGCCTCTGAATACTCCCTTTCCAGTCGTTCAACTTGGTCTGCATCCAATTTCTCAACGGCACAGGGAACACCTTTCATGTGAGGTATACCTTGCTCTATATCAATTAATTCTGGGTCATCGTCTGCTGTAATCCTAGCATCACAGAAATCCCACATACCCGCCATCTTTTCTAGCCCTCTTTCAGACTCTGGCATCCACCAACCATGCGGAACCCGCACCAGACCCTTCGGCATACTCGTCCGAGTATAAACTCTTCCCATAACACCACCCACTTTTGTCTTCACTCTCGCCCAATTTCCATCTGATAGCGATAACGCTTGCGCATCCTCTGGGCTCATAAAGAAAGATTGGCTAGGTGCCCGTTGTCTCAGTTCGGGGACATGTCGCATGCCTGTCCTAAAATATTCATCGTCTGGCAGACCAATGAACATTCTTAAGGGAAGTTCCGCGGTTGGTTCTGCTGCTTCTCTGTAGTAAGGCAGTGGGTCAAAGCCAAGATCTTCTAGAGTCTTCGAATATAATTCCACTTTACCTGACGGCGTTGCAAAACCAGTCTTAAGATATTTTCGCTCATCTTGGAACTCGGCCTGACCACGATAAAGATTAGGCATCCGTCCCGACGCAACGACTTGATCCCAAGTCATGCCACTCGGTTCCAGAGCGTAATTTATCAGTTCCTCTTGGGTTTTCCATGGAAATACGTCTTCAAGCCCCATTCTCGATGCAAGCATATGCCAGAATGTAGCGACGTTTTTACATTCACCTGGCGGGTCTATAGCTTGCTCGCTTATTCCTTGCTGCATACTAGGCCTTTCAAGCCACGAATCTCCCGGTAAAACATAGTCAGAAATATCCGCCGTCGGTGTCATTGCATGCTCGAATGAAACAATTAATTCCTGGTTCATCAAGGCTTTATAAACCCTATCCGTATTGGCGTAAGCCATCAGCGCGTTGTTTGCCATAGCGAAGAACGCTTTTACTGGATAAGGGTCACTATCTGCCATTGCTTTAAAAACGGCCATTGGATTTGCCATGTAACACCCATTAACAAGGTTTGCATATCTTACACCCCATACTTTTTCTGTAGCATCGCCTAACGCCTCCATCCCGCGGTATGTAAATACAGGGAATTCCTGGCTGCCCAGCTGTTTGGATTTTTGCTTTTTAGATAATAAATCATGCCTCTCAATTTCACTGGCGGACCGAACAGAAGGGTTAAACCCAATAAAGCGGTCTCCTCCCTTAATATCAATATTACCGGTAATAGCTCGCAAAATGCACTGAAGGCGTATTGCGGAAGTACTCGACACTTGCTGATCGGTGATAGGTGACCATGGTATCGTCGCCGCTCCTGCAGTTGCATACATACGCGCAGCACTTCGAATCAACTCTTCATCCACACCTGTCACTTCTGCAACACGGCTGAGTGGATATTCGTTCAACCGGGAAACAAATTTTTCAAACCCTACGGTCCAATTGCGCACAAAGTCCTTATCATACAACTCTTCATCTACGATGACTTTAAGCCATCCGAAAGTCATTATTGCGTCAGTTCCTGCCCGCAGCGGTAACCATATATCTGCCACCTCTGCGTTTTCACTTTTCCGCGGATCCAAAACAATAAGTTTTGCGCCTTTTGCTTGCCTCATTCTTATTGATTTGTATTCCATTGTCCAACTGTGACGACGGGGGTCATGACCAAATAAAACGATACAATTTGAGTTCAAAATATCGTCCCGTGGGTACCAGCCATAAACCAAACGATTTACCGCCGCTGTATTCCCCATACAATACGCTACCCCGCTGATCCAATTAGGTGAACCAATATGATTCATAAAGCGCCGTGCTAATCCACCATCGGATAGACCCGTCGCTCCACTTTGCCCCACCGCAAAAGCCTCTGGTCCATACTTATCAATCACATTTTGCAGTTTTGAGGCTATACCATCCATAGCTTCTTCCCAAGAAACGCGCTGCCATTTTCCTTCGCCACGCGAACCTATTCGTTTTAGAGGATGCAAAAGTCTGCTCGGGTGAGCAAATGATTTTGGTGCAAAAGCCCCTTTCATACATAATACATCTTTTAAAAGCGGGTGGTCGCGTGTCGTGACCTTTACAGCCTGCCCATCGTCTACTTTGACCGCCACAGGGCAAAAACCATCACAGCTTGTACAGACAACGTTTTTGAGTGTTTGTTCTTGCTCAATTACAGCTTTAGATTGACCGTCCGGCATAACAAGCTCCCCCGAATTTTATAAAACCGATAGTATCAAGTTATCCTATCAACTTATTTTAACTAAATAAAAAGATAGCGTTGGAGAGCTTTTTTAATCATTAATCTTATTTTTGATTAAGCGAATACTATTTCTATTGTATAACAAATACCTGACTTTAACCCATAACGGATCTCTTCCTAAGACTTTGAACATGACAGCAGCAATACAAATAGACCCCATCAACGGATTTAAAAAATTCAACACCAGAGCAGCCAAAGCAACCGAAAAAATCTCGGGAAAAGGCTACTCTGTAATAAACAACAGCGAACTCACCTCATTACCAGAAGCTCCCGCAGGAGCCGTTTTTAGTGCCGAAGAGCAAGAGAAATATAGAAAATTTAAGGAGGAGAGACGAGGTGCTGCTGACTACATGAACCTAGAGGGCGAATTCAGTAAATATCTTGAAGACGTTTACTCTGCCCCTCCCGTCGAGCGTGAAAGCTTGATGGATGAATGCGAAATAGTGGTAGTGGGGGCTGGCTTTGCTGGCTTACTGTTATGGTACAAGCTGCAACATGCAGGCTTCAAGGATGTCCGGTTTTGTGAGAAAGGCGGGGATGTTGGAGGCACCTGGTACTGGAACAGATATCCTGGCATAGCCTGCGATGTCGAGTCATATAGTTATTTACCATTGCTAGAAGAGATGGGCTATTTCCCTACAATGAAATTTGCCGCAGGCTTTGAAATCATGGAATATTGTCAAAATATGGCCGAAAAATATGGCTTTTATGACAGATGTCTGTTCCACACGACTGTAGAAGAAACAGCATGGAATGAAACTAAAAAGCGCTGGACAGTTAAAACCGACCGTGGGGATGCAATGCAAGCACGTTTTGTGGTGCTTGCGAATGGCATACTCACCACTCCTAAGCTCGCTCGTATTAAGGGAATGGAAAAGTTTAAAGGAACAGCATTTCATACATCTCGCTGGGATTACAATGTAGATCTAACCGGAAAGCGTGTCGGTATAATTGGGACTGGCGCAACCGCTGTGCAGGTTATCCCTGAAATTGAGAAGGTTGCAAAAGAGCTTTTCGTGTTCCAAAGAACGCCATCGTCTATCGATGTGAGGGACCAACGCGCAACCACGCAAGAAGAAATAGACACTTGGTCCAAAGAACCAGGATGGGCGAGGGCTCGACGTGAAAGGCTAGCTATGATTTCTTCCGGTAGAACGGCATTGAAAGGTAATGACGACTTTCTATCTGGTAAAGTGGACTACTCCAAACAACGAAAACAACATACGACTGAATTATCTCAAGAAGAGCTTATTCAGAAGCAGTTAAATACTAACTTTAGGATCATGGAACAAATACGGGCACGTGTCGATCAAATAGTAAAAGACCCAAAAACCGCTGCTGCCCTAAAACCATATTACCCATATGGTTGCAAGCGACCATGTTTTCATGATGAATATCTTCCAACATTCAATAAAAGTCACGTCACCTTGGTTGACACGGCACCGCTGGGCGTAACAGAAATTAACGAGCTTGGCGTAGTTCATCAGGGGAAAGAGTATCCACTTGATGTGCTAATTTATGCTACCGGTTTTCAGTGGATGGCCACCTCAACTTTCAATATGATTACTGGACCGGATGGACAAACCCTTCAAGACAAATGGAAACGAAATGGAACCAAAACTTTTCTCGGTTTGCACAGCCACGGTTTTCCAAACCTTTTCATTATTTCCGGCCCACAAGGGGGTGGGGGTCAATTTAACTTTACCCGAGTAATCGACGCGCATGCGGATTATGTTGTTTGGATGCTTAAAACCTTAAAAGATAAGGGTGCAGCTACTGTAGATGTCAAAAAAAATGCCGAAAACACTTACGCCGCGCATTGTCGGGAAGCGGATATAAACACCCAACCTCTAAGGGACTGTATTTCATATTACAATGGACATGGGGAAGGGGAACCCGGTAGCCTCGCCTACTATGGCGGTGCGAAAAAGTGGCATGAAAAGAGACAACAAGCCCAAGAAAGTCTGGACGCTTATATTTTTGGAAAAGGCACTTAAAAATTATTTATGATAGATAAGGCTTATCGTTTTAATTTGTTGATGAAAAGATACGCCTGTAAATAATGTAAGGACAGAAATGGCTCTTCAGCTTTGGGGGCGCCCCTCTTCAGCAAGAACGCAAAAGGTTATGCTTGCCCTTTCAGAATTAAACTTAACTTATGAGTTTATAAAGGCGAGCGCCACAATGGGGCCAAAGGGATCCGTAAGTAGAGGCG
>CACITD010000003.1:70000-88666 GCA_902589475.1 uncultured Alphaproteobacteria bacterium
ATGCTTTTATTTTTAGTTTCTGCGCTTCGAAATAACGAACCATAATTTTGAGAGACCCAACGAATGGCCGGCATGAGCATTTTTGTTTTGAAGGGCCTTAAAATTTGAAAGTGCTTTTTTTCAATAGATACCAAAAACGAATTTATTTCGCCATTATACAATAAATCGATCTCAAAAAAGCCCGGACCATTAACACGCCAGCCAGCTTTGTCATCCCATGGGTTGAGATTTTTGTCGTGAACATCAACGATATCCATGTGCTCCTCAAATCTTTTCTTGAGCACGAGAAAAGCTGCCATGGCCTGATAACGTGGATCAGGATCGCCATTAGGTTTTAGAAGTGAGTTTGCATTCTCATCGACAAATCCTGTGTGCAAATTTGCGGACTTGAACTTAGGATGCCCAAGCGCGTGAATAAGGAATTGCTTATTTGATTCGAGACCATCAATCTCTGTTTCCTCAATTGCATGTAATAGTTTTAAGCGAGCAAGCTCTCTGGTGGAACCATGAGCAGTAAGTTTGGCGATCATGGGATCATAGTATATTGAAACCACATCACCACTCCTGACAGCAGTATCCACACGAACTTCCTCCAGTGGTAGTTTTAGGTGCTTGATAACACCCGCCTGAGGCTGGAAGGTGATCGGATCTTCTGCATATAGTCTTGCCTCTATAGCATGCCCGTTTTGAGTTATCTCTTCTTGGCTCAGTGGTAACCTCTCGCCGTTTGCTATTCTGATCTGCCACTCCACAAGATCGATGCCGCTTATCGCTTCCGTAACCGAGTGTTCAACCTGTAGTCTCGTATTCATTTCGATGAAATAGAATTGATTAGCATCCGCTATAAACTCTATTGTCCCAGCTCCAACATAATTTATAGCGCGCACGGCGGCTAATGCTGCCTCAAATAACTTTTTGCGTGTCTCGATCGATAGATTTGGTGCAGGCGCTTCCTCAATAACTTTTTGATATCTTCTTTGTACTGAACAATCCCTTTCAAAAAGGTGAACAACATTCCCTTTCTCATCTGCAAATATTTGAACCTCTATGTGGCGCGGTTCGGTTATGAATTTTTCTAACATCAGATGATCGTCAGAAAATGCCGCCTTAGCTTCCCTCTTAGACGAGCTTACCGCAGTCTCTAGGTCGTCAAGACTTTCTACGATACGCATCCCCCTTCCACCCCCACCCGCACTTGCTTTCACAAGTACCGGAAAACCTATTTCATTGGCTTTTTGCGATAGAAATGAAACCTCTTGTGCTTCGCCATGATAGCCAGGGACCAGCGGCACACCTGCCGATGCCATAAGTTTTTTAGCTTTTGATTTGGACCCCATAACCTCAATTGCTGTCGCCGGCGGCCCGACAAAAATAATTTTTGCGGCAGCACATTCTTTTGCAAATACTGGATTTTCGGATAAAAACCCATATCCGGGGTGTATCGCGTCACTCTCTGTTTCGATTGCTGCGCTTAGAACTTTATCTATTTCTAGATACGAGTCGGCTGAACTTGTTCCACCTATAGCAACCGCCTCATCGCAAGCTTCAACATGCAAACCATCCCGATCCACATCAGAGTAAATGGCCACAGTTCGAATACCCATTCTACGTGCTGTGGATGCAATTCTACATGCAATCTCACCTCGATTTGCTATAAGTAGTTTTTTAAACATTACTGTTTACTATCTTTCGCGACAGGCAATATTACTCTGAATAAGCTAAGAGCGTTGATAAACGAAAAGTCCGGAAAACGAAATAGCTTAGTAAATTTTGTTTTTAAACTATTAGAAACGCTGTCTTTACCGTATATCAATACCAATACATCGCAAAATGATGACGTCCAAAATAATTGAACCAAAACCTCAAAGACAAATGGCGACTAAAATTTATAATCGGCAAGAATATCGGCTCCCAGGGCGCGAAGATTGGGCAACAATCCAAACTTTATTACCCTATCTCTGGCCAAAAAATGAAGCAGACGTCAAAGCCCGTGTGCTGGCTGCACTGCTTTGTCTGGGCATCTCAAAACTTGCGACGGTTTTAGTCCCCGTATTTTACAAGGAGGCAGTTGATCTTATTTCAACCGATGGAAACTTCCTCCTGACTTCATTAATTTGGATATTGATAGCCTATGGAACAGTTCGGGTAGCACAGCAAGGCTTTGCAGAATTGCGAGAATTCTTTTTTGCTCGTGTTGGTCAGAGGGCTATAAGAAAGGTTGCTCTTAAAACATTTCGGCATCTCCACGCACTATCTTTGCGATTTCATTTAGATCGTCAAACTGGTGGACTTTCCCGGGCAATTGAAAGAGGCATCAAAGGAATAGAGTTTTTACTCAATTTTATGCTTTTTAATATAATTCCGACTGTCATGGAAATTTGCTTGGTTTGCGGAATTCTCTGGGTCGTTTTTGATTTCTGGTATGCTCTAATCATTTTTGCAACTGTATCAATCTATATAATGTTCACGTTCTCCGTTACAGAATGGCGAATGAAGTTTCGACGAAGAATGAACGAGATGGACAGCCGAGCCAACACTCGCGCCATAGACAGTTTACTCAACTATGAAACAGTCAAGTATTTCAACAATGAAAGACATGAAGCTGCTCGTTTTGACAGAGCTCTGCGGCGCTACGAAGATGCATCCGTATTGAGCAAGACCACCTTATCACTCGTTAACATAGGTCAAGGATTTATAATAGCGTTTGGACTTACCGCCGTTATGGCCCTAGCGGGTTGGCAGATAGAAGAGGGTGAAATGACGGTTGGTGGCTTTGTCATGGTAAATACTTATCTTCTACAACTATTCATACCACTGAACTTTTTGGGCTTCGTTTACAGAGAGATCCGTCAGTCACTCACCGATATGGAAGCTATGTTCAAATTGCTAGACGAAGAATTGGAGGTGCTTGACCCCTGTAATTCCAATTTTTTGAGTGTAGAAAATGGCGAGATTATTTTCGATGATGTCCGGTTCGGCTATGACGGCAACAGGGAAATTCTAAGGGGTATTTCCTTCAAGGTGGAAAGCGGGAAAAAAGTTGCAATCGTGGGCCCCTCCGGAGCAGGAAAATCTACCATTGCTAGATTGTTATTCCGTTTTTATGACGTTACGGCGGGTTCTATTAAGATAGATAAACAGGATATCCGGCAGGTATCACAAGACAGCCTTCGAAAAGTAATTGGAATCGTTCCTCAAGACTCTGTCTTATTTAATGACACTATTTTTTATAATATTGCTTATGGCAGGCCTGAGGCTAGCCCACAAGAAGTGCAAAATGCTGCTGAACTGGCACAAGTACATCAATTTATTATGGGTCTGCCCGATGGATACAACACTCCGGTGGGAGAAAGAGGGTTAAAACTCTCCGGCGGCGAAAAGCAACGGGTAGCAATTGCTAGGGCACTACTGAAAGATCCTAAAATATTTTTATTTGATGAAGCTACATCGGCCTTGGACACAAAAACAGAAAAAGAAATCCAAACAAGTTTAGGGCAAATTTCATCTGGAAGTACAACATTGGTCATTGCGCATCGACTTTCAACAGTGATTGATGCAGACGAAATACTGGTCCTAAGCAATGGCGAGATCAAGGAACGGGGTCAGCACCCCTCTTTACTCAATTTGGACGGTTTATATGCTGACTTATGGCGCCGCCAGCAAGATGCAAAGCCAAAACAGAATATCTCTTCGGAATAAGGTGCTTCTCTAGCCTAAATGCATACACAAGCAATAATAATCTTAGATATCACACAGCAGTCCGGACTTTATCCGACATTCGGAAATATATATTAGCTTTTATTGCGTTCTTCGATCACTTCTCGACATTAAATTACGTGGAGGGCATAATTGCCACCGTGTTCGTTGATTCTTTAAAAAGTAAACAGACATGACCGTAAAAACGAAACCTGTCAAAAAAGCTGATCTTCGAATTTTGCAGTCCTTGGAAAAGAAGGTCTTATGGCTGTCCATGTGGATGGTTCATAATGCCAATCATTTGCGTCAGAGCGTTGACGGGTTGAAAGTTGGAGGCCATCAAGCCTCATCAGCATCCATTACGACAATCATGACAGCGCTCTATTTTAACGTTCTTAAGGTCCAGGACAGGGTGGCTGTTAAACCCCATGCAAGCCCAGTCTTCCATGCGATCCAATATATGTTGGGCAGACAGACAGAAGACAAATTAAAAGCTTTCAGATCTCTTGGAGGAACTCAATCATATCCGTCACGCACAAAAGATACCGACGGCGTTGACTTTTCCACTGGCTCGGTTGGCTTAGGCGTTGCGATGACACTATTCGCATCGATGGTTCAAGATTACACCAGAATGAACGAAGTAGTAAATAAACAACTTGCTAACGTGAATGAGCCTGGCCGAATGATTGCAGTTATGGGTGATGCAGAACTTGATGAAGGCAACATATACGAAGCAATGCTAGAGGGTTGGAAGTATGATGTTCGCAATCTCTGGTGGATCATTGATTACAATAGGCAAAGTTTAGATGGTGTCGTCTCAGACGGATTATTTAGGAAGATTCAAGATTTCTTCGCCAACGTAGGGTGGAACGTAGTTCCTTTAAAGTATGGCAAAAAGCTTGAAAAGGTCTTCGCTCTGCAAGGCGGTGACACGCTACGACAATGGATAGATGATTGTCCCAATGACTTATATAGCGCTTTAACCTTCAAAGGGCAGTCAGGCGAAAAAGATGCATGGCGTTCCCCTTTAAAAAAAGATTTGAGGGGTGTTCATGGCATTAAGTCAATTCTTGAAGACCATGATGATGAAACTTTGCATGCATTAATGACAAATTTAGCGGGCCACGATATGGAAGCTGTTCTGGAAGCTTTTCATAGTGTTGCTGATGATACACCCCAGTGTTTTATAGCTTACACAATCAAGGGTCATGGAACGCCATTAGCCGGGCACCGAGATAATCACGCTGGGCTTATGAACTTGGAACAGATGGATGTATTTAGAAGTAAAATGCAAATACCCGAAGGTTCGGAATGGTCAGCTTACGATAACCTTTTGATAGAACCCGAAACAGCAAAAAATTTCTGCTTACAAGCCCCATTTAATAAGAGACCACCTCAGGAAAATGAACCCCCAAAAATAACAATTCCAGATAATCTACCATTAAATTTCCGCTCATCGACTTCTACACAAGCAAGTTTTGGTAACATTTTAAATGAACTAAGCCGCGGCAACACAGATCTCGCATCACGAATAGTGACGACCTCACCTGATGTGACTGTCTCAACAAACCTAGGACCATGGGTCAATCAACGAGGCGTTTTCAGCCTCGATGTTCGGAACGATGTTTTTCGAGATGAGAAAGTGGCCTCCGCCCAAAAATGGCTTCGACATGGTACAGGACAACATTTCGAGCTTGGAATAGCGGAGAACAATCTCTTTATTATGTTAGCTGCGCTCGGCCTCTCGGGTCCACTTTTTGGAACGAGACTTCTGCCTATAGGAACTTTGTACGACCCGTTCATTGCGCGTGGCTTGGATTCTCTCAACTACGCTTGTTATCAAGACGCGCGTTTTATGTTGGTGGCAACTCCCGCCGGAATAACGTTGGCCCCCGAAGGCGGTGCGCATCAGTCTATCTCTAGTCCTCTAATAGGCATCGGACAGCCGGGCCTTTCTTCTTATGAACCTGCCTATGCGGATGAACTAGCTGTGATCATGAGATGGGCTTTCGAATATATGCAGGCAGCAAAAGGGGGCTCTATCTATCTTCGTCTCTCAACGAGAGTAATAGATCAACCATCACGAGAGATGAAGCCAGAACTGGAAAACCAAATTATTAAGGGTGCTTATTGGCATATTCCCCCTACTGACGGGGCAAGAATTGCTATAGTTTATTCAGGCGCGGTAGTCCCAGAAGTGATCGAGGCTTATGAACAACTCAAGGAAGAAATCCCCGAGCTAGGAATAATGGCAATCACCTCTTACGATAGGCTTTATCATGATTGGCAACGGTCACAAGTGGAAAATATAGAAGGAAGAAATAATATTGACTGTCATATTATAAACTTACTCGCTCCGCTGCATAGCAATGCTATATTAATAACGGTTCAGGACGCGCATCCAGCAACCCTTTCATGGCTTGGGTCGGCTACCGGCCGCAAATTGTTACCCCTAGGGGTCACAGAATTTGGTCAGTCAGGAAATATCCGAGATTTATACCGCCAATACGGAATTGGTGCTGATGCCATAATTGATGCTGCAGCTCGAGCCAGTATAAAGCATTCACATTAATTATCAGCCTAGGTCTTAAGAGCAAATAAATCCCTTGCCATATCCAAATCCTGTGGATAATTGACATTAAAAAAGGGATCCACCTCCCCCACCATAAAATCAACCACCTGAAGATTATAACGTGATGTCCAAGCGTCAATCCGCCTAATACCTTCTTTCGCTATAGCCCGTCGCAAGTCTTCCAAAAGAGGCACATACCACAAGCCAAAGACTGGATGAGAACGTCCTTTCGAAGACGCACAAACGAGTTCTGCACTCGTCTTTTCGATAGTTCTCAAAAACTTCTGCACCAAATCCATTGGTAAAAACGGCGTGTCAGCAGCAACGGTCGCTATCCAATTTGATCCCGGAGCATTTTTTTTAGACCATTCCATTCCAGCTAAAACTCCGGCCAACGGACCAGCAAATCCATCAATAGTATCCTCAACAAAAGGCAAATTGACGAACTCAAATAAAGCCGTGTCTTCGTTAATATTTAAAATGAGGCGGTCAACTTGAGGGCTTGTTCGTTTAATTACATGCTCTAGCAAAGTATCTCCACCTAAGCTCAAGAGGGATTTGTGACCACCACCCATCCTCTGAGATCTTCCTCCTGCCAGTATTACTCCGACAACATTATTCTTTTCGCTCTGCACATCATCTCACAATCAATTGAGAACAGATCCATTTTCTGATCACTTCTCGTTTTAAGTAGGGGCATCATAGATTATTCTCTCCGTACCGCTTAGCGCTATGAAGCGCCGTCCCTTTGCTCGCCCGACAAGGGTCAAGCCCGCCTCCCGAGCCAGCTCCACTCCCCATGCCGTAAAGCCGGACCTTGAAACTAGAATAGGTACCCTCATTTGGACGGTTTTTATAACCATTTCACTTGTAAGGCGACCAGTTGTGTAAAATATTTTATCTATCGGCTCTATGTTGTTTAAAAACATGTAGCCCGCGATTTTATCGATAGCATTGTGCCGTCCAACATCTTCCATATAAATTAAAGGATGGTTTTGTTTGCAAAGCACACAACCATGGATAGCGCCTGCCTCTAGATAAAGACTTGGAGTATTGTTAATTTTTTTTGATAATTCGTACAACCAAGATGTTCGAAGCTTGTCTGATGATGATAATGAAATGCTACTTAGCTTGTCCATAAGGTCACCAAAAACCGTGCCTTGCGCGCAACCAGAAGTGATCGTTTTCTTCTTAAGAACTTTTTCAAAATCTGTTTCTCGGTCCGTTCTAACCACAACCACGTCGAGATCATCTTCATACTCTATACCGGAAATTTTATCACCAAGCCTCAACATATTTTGATTTAATAAAAAACCGACAGCCAGTAATGCTGGCTCGTCACCTATTGTCATCAAAGTCACAATTTCTTGGCCATTCAGAAATACGGTGAGTGGCTTTTCAGTGACTACCGAAGTGGTGAGGCGGTTCCCATGTTGATCAACACCCTCCAATTTCTTTGTAAGTCTAGGATCGTTAGGCGTTGGAGCGAGAATATACCCATTCGGACTCTTTTGCATTGTACAACCTGATTCCTCTAACGGCTAGACGGTGAGTTTAAAACATGAAACTGATGACGCTGGTGTAAGATCACATTCAGGGCTACAGGAAGCAAGTGATTTACAAAGCTTTTATTTTTGATCCTCCAAAATCATATCAGACGCCTTTTCTCCTATCATGATGCATGCAGCATTGGTATTGCCGGATACGGCAGTAGGCATAATTGAAGCATCCGCAATCCTTATGTTGGTTAATCCGCGGATCCTGAGCCTTTCATCAACAACGGACAACTTATCAGTTCCCATCCTGCAAGTGCTTGTCGGATGCCAGTTGGATTGCACGAGATCTCTCGCGGCGTCTAAAAGCTCATCATCTTCTTTTATATCTTTTCCTGGGGTTAATTCACACCCATACAAGTCTGACATTGCATTAGCTTCCATTAATTGGCGACATAATTTCATTGATAAAACTGCTGTGTTACGATCTCCTTCGGTCTCTAACAAGTTATGAAAGATAGCCGGAGCATCGTAGGCGTTTGATGAGGTGATATGCACCCAGCCACGACTTTCAGGCCGAAGCATTGTCGCACCAAGTGTAACGCCAGGTTGTGGGTCCAGTTTTCTAGCTTCAAGATTTTCATAGCTTCCAGGAAAAACCTGAATCTGAAGGTCTGGACTGCTTAATTCAGGTTTAGTTTTAGCAAATGCGCTGATCGGTAGAGTTGGCATGCTCAGAACACCAGACCTTTTAAAGAGATATTTAATTACGGAGCGCATAGCGCGCCAACCATATACCTGTTCGTTAAAAGTTACTTTACGAGCTATTCGCCAACGCATTCTTATTATTTGATGGTCTTGAAGTTGATTTCCAACTCCAGGCAAATCATGGAAGACTTCTACACCAGCTTTTTTCAGAATTTTGGGCTGCCCTACACCGGAGAGTTCCAAAAGCTGCGGCGAATTGAATGCCCCGCCAGATAATATTACCTCGGAATTTGCAAATGCCGTATGTGACACTCCATTTTTTGTAAATTCAACTCCCGCAGCTTTTCTACCGTGAAATATGATCTTTTTCACGAGGGCTTCAGTCTCAATTTTAAGATTTTGTCGATGTTTTGCCGGTTTCAAAAAAGCGACTGCCGTGCTGCATCGCCGCCCATTTCTTATTGTAGCTTGATGATAACCAATACCTTCTTGAACTTCCCCATTTATATCGTCGTTGCGAGCTAACCCTAGTTCTGCACCCGCAGCAATAAGCTTATCACAAAGTTCATTTGGTTCAGAAATATCAGAAACGGTGAGAAGACCACCAGAACCACGAAGATTGCTCGAACCTCTGGTGTTGTCTTCCGATTTTATGAAATAAGGAAGCACATCATCAAATGACCAACCACGATTTCCAAGTTGAGCCCAATGGTTGAAATCCTCTGCTTGTCCTCTGACATAGACCATGCCATTGATAGAGCTCGACCCACCTAAAACTTTTCCTCGAGGTAGAAGATACTGGTTACCCCGGCAATAGGGCTCGGATTCTCCTTGGTAACACCAATTTACGTCAGGATTGTTAACATTCTTTCCAAAACCTAGTGGAACATGTATCCAAAAATTTTTATCTTCAGGACCAGCTTCAAGCAGTAATACTTTATTACTTTGAGTTTGTGACAATCTATTTGCAAGGACACAACCCGAAGAACCTGCGCCGACTACTATGTAATCGTAGTCCATGTTTGACCCCTCTCACCCAACAGCTAAATCATCCTGAATTAGGAAGGTGATTTTTACAATCACATTTATAATAGCGTCAACTCTGGTAATTTAACTTGCAGATGGGCCGGGTACCAAAAAGCTTTATTTCATCGATAGGTTCTTAAATTCTAATTTGCTGAACTTCTGCATCCTATAGTGAAGAAATCATCATTGATGATCACTTTTAATTTCGATACTTAGTAGCGATATTAGCCAAATCGTCTAGAATAGGAATCACCACCTTGGGCAATTCTGGTGGTAACGCAAAGATTATCCTATCTATGCCAGCATCAACCGTTTTTTTGATCTGATCTTCTTCTGGCTGTAAACCAAAGGAAGTAATTGGGAGTTGGTCAGGCTCTCTTCCTGCTTCCGCTGCCATTTGTCTAAACCTTGGCACTAATTCTGCGACATCCATACGACCACCTATTGGCATCCACCCATCACCATAGGCTATCGCGCGTTTTGCACCGTGCGGGAAACCGCCACCTACAATAATTGGTGGATGGGGTTTTTGAACTGGCTTCGGCCATGTCATCATTGGGCCAAATTTTACATAATCACCATTAAATTTTGGCTTAGATTCGGTCCAGATCGCCCGCATAGCTTGCAAGCGTTCATCGAGTAATTTAAATCTGTTTTTAAAGTCAGTTGTACCGTGATTGGCCATCTCTTCCGCGTTCCAACCTCCTCCAACACCAAAAAGAAACCGTCCCTTTGAGATTTGATCTAAGGTGGCTATTTCTTTTGCGACCTGTATCGGATCCCTTTGTACGACCAAACATATCCCTGTTGCTAATTTGATCTTTTTAGTCACCGACGCAGCAGAAGCCAAAGAAACGAAGGGATCCATAACATCATAATACATCTTTGGTAATTCGCCGCCACCAGGCCACGGCGAGACTCTTGGAATTGGTATGTGAGAATGTTCGGGAAGCCATAGGGATTCAAAATCTCTTTCCTCGGCCGCCATTGCTAATTCACTAGGGGATATCGAATAATCTGTTGTGAACATTGTAACGCCAAATTTCATGAATATCTCCCGTCTACTTTGCAAATCAGTGCTCTCAACTTACAGAAATATAGCTGTATAAAATTATTCACAACAGCCTCCTTCTTGCTTCCTCTAAGACTTGAGTAATTTCAACAGCACCCTGCTCTAAATTACATAAAACTTCCTGCTTTCCATCCAACACTTTCAAGAATTGTGTGAAGCATTCGGTTAAAAGCGAAACTGGTGTAACATTCGGGTAGCGCGTTGATTGTAGTCGCTTTATCTCTGGCGTGAAGCCACCGGCTGATGGGTGGAAAGCAACTTCCGCAACTTCCATAACGTCTTCATTAAAATCTAAGTCAATAGAACCGCTCTCTCCAATGAGCTTTAGACTTTTAGTAGTTAAAGAGCCAGCCGTGTAGGCATCCTTCTGTTTACCTCCAAAAGTAACTCCCAGTTTTAACCATGCTTTGATTTCGTTCGGGAACATTAGCTTTAAGTGCATCGTTTCTGGCACAGTTCCTCCAAGTAAGCTTTCCGCTGACACATTGAAATCATCTGGAGGTGCTTTTGCAAACAGTCGCATCAAGTCCAACATATGAACGCCATCATTTTCCAGAATAGATGCATCCGGACGCATCCTTTTCCACCCTGTGAATACGCCGTCCATTGCCACCAAACGACCTATAGTTCCTGCAGAAATGACTTCTTGTGCCAGCAATACAAGCGGGTGCGCTCTTAGTACAAATTGTATTTGAACCGGCACCCCACTTTCTTCGGATGTATATTTTAGAAATTTCGCTTCTTCGATGGACTTAACTGCTGGCTTTTCTATCAATGTAGGCTTACCCGCCGACAGGGATGCTGTTGCCAAATCAAAGTGTGACTCAGATGTTGTTACGATATCAACGATGTCCGCCCTAGAAATAAGATCGTTAAAATCGCCGACATCCTCGAAATTACAACCCGCCTCGACAGCTGCCTTTCGCATCTCTGGGTTGCTATCAGCCACAAGAAGTTTACAGTCGACAGCAGCTTTCTTCCAAGCTTCGGCGTGCTTGCGGCCAAAAACACCAAATCCGCAAATAAGAATGTTCATTGCCATCCAAAATCAAACTAGAGTGAAACCTTCATAATTATTTCCAACGACTTGCTCGCATCTTTCAACATATTTAGGAAATCCGCCAATATAAGGAGAAAAAACTCTTGGTTTACCGGGCACGTTAGCGCCAACATACCATGAAGAACAAGTCGAGCGAAGTGAGAGACCCGCTACTTCATTTACGTGCAGACCCCAATCAATTTCTGCTTCCCTATCGGGCTCAATAGTAGAGAAATCGTGTTCTGTCATGTGGGCAATACATTCTGAAATAAAATTCACGTGCTGTTCAATCGAAGGAAGCATATTGGTTAATACAGACGGGCTACCCGGTCCGGTTATCATAAACATATTGGGAAAACCGTTAGACGTCAGTCCGAGGTATGTTTGCGGACCACTCTGCCATTTTTTAGAGAGCAAGCTACCTTCTTTACCAACGATCTTTATATTCGCGAGTGCGCCAGTCATCGCGTCAAAACCAGTAGCAAAAACTATGGCATCAAATTCGTATTCCTTAGCGCCATGCAGAATTCCAGTTGGCGTGATTCGATCAATTGGTTGACTAGAAACATCAACCAGTTGCACATTTTTGCGGTTATAGGTCGCATAATAGTCAGTGTCTACGCACAAGCGCTTACAACCGATAATGTTTGGAGGGCAGAGTAGTTCCGCGATTTCTGGGTCGGAGACTATTTCTCTTATTTTTCCTTTCACAAAATCGGCAGCAACTTCATTAGCGTAAGGGTTTAAAAGAAGATCACCATAAGCTCCTAGGAATTGCGTGCCACCCAATTCCCAGCGTCGCTGAAACTCAATGTTCGCATCTTCTCTGCTGACTTCCAATACAGATTGTGAGTTCAAGGGGATATCATAACCAGCCGGTTTATTCCGTGCCCTTTCGCGTAGGCCCGGATAATCCGCTTTAATTGAAGATACATAGTCTTCTGTCAATTCCGAGTTTCGCGCTGGTATAGTATAGTTTGCCGTTCGCTGAAAAACGGTAAGTTGACTAGCCTCTTTTGCAATCTCTGGAATAGACTGAATTGCTGAGGAGCCCGTCCCAATAACTCCTACCCGCAGACCCGAAAAGTCAACTCCTTCATGCGGCCATCTGCCCGTGTGGTAGGATAACCCTTTAAATGTTTCAAAGCCTTCGAATTGTGGCACGTTAGAGGATGATAAACATCCGGTAGCAAAAACGCAGTAACGGGAGCTAGCTTTTTCGTTTCTATCCGTCTCTAACACCCATCGTTTATCTGCTTCAGAATATTCAGCAGAAATAACACGGGTTTCGAACTGAATGTTATCACGTAAATCAAATCGATCTGCCACATGATTGGCATATCTTAGTATCTCGGGTTGAGTAGAGTATTTTTCTGACCAGGTCCACTCCTGTTCTAATTCAGTGTCAAATTGATACGAATATTGCACACTTTCCACATCACAACGAGCGCCCGGGTATCTGTTCCAATACCATGTACCTCCAACACCTTTACCTACTTCAAACACTCGCGTTGAGAGACCAAGTTGCCGACATTTGTGCAACATGTACATTCCTGCAAAACCGGCTCCAACAATCAAAACATCGAAATTTGCACAGTTTTCCACAGATGGAGTCATGCTTCTAATTTGCCTCGACATTCATATCTCCGTCATCAAAAGGTCGTCAAAAATATATTCTCCCTCACTAAACTAAAAAAAAACACTATATGCAACTCGCTATAGATTAATCTTTCCAGATGTAATTGAGAAAATTAACCACAAACGGCTTACGCCAAATTGTTGAGATTTTTTAAATATTACTCCAGTGAGCCACAAACCATGATTTAGTTCTGCTTCAATTTTAAAATAAGGTGAAGTAGACAACCAATTAAAATTGCCCAAAAAGGAGCTGCTATATTCAATAATGAGAAATTACTTATCGTTACAACGAAGGTAATCAGAGGCGGTATGGCTTCCCTACTCGACCCACTCAACGCGGAGAAAGCTTCCTTAAATGCCATGCTTAATACTGGAAGCATGGCAAGGCCCCCTAACACCATTATAAAATAGGGGGTCATACTGGTCGCGACTTCGGTCAGAACGGGTGCTAATAATCCAATGCAGGCAAATAATGCACCAAATAAAATCGCTCCAACGAAATGTGTGCCTTTCTGACCGCTCGATACAAGAATTGCATTGGCTGGGCCTGTAAGACAGGTTGGCACAGAACCAAATATCCCCATGATAAATGAACCGTAGCCACAAACTACCGTTAAAACATTGATCGGCGGACGATATCCTGCGGCAGTTAGAACAGAAACACCTTGTATATTTTGAACAGCTAAGACAGATATTACTAGGGGTACTACTAGTTCTATCATGGCAGAGATTGTGAACTCGGGTCTTATCAAAATGGGCGCAGCGATCCAAGATAACTCCGGCGATATAACAGGCCCATCTCCCGATAAAACGGCCACTAACATACCCATTAATAACGCCCCAAACATCGGCGGGCAAAATCGCCCAACAGACCTAAAAACTGTCAAAATTAGAAATGCAACGATACACACTCCTGCAATGACAGGAACTTCTTGCAGTCCATGTATCAAGTTCAGAGCAAACGGCAAGAAAACGCCCGCAACCATTGCCATTATAACGTCAGTAGGAAACTTTTCCATCACCCAACTTACAACACCAGATAGTCCCACAAAAAAGATGACTAAACCCGCAACCAAGAAAGCGCCTACAGCTTGGCTGAATGACATATGATCTAGGGCCGAAATCAGCAATGCCGCTCCAGGCATTGTCCAGGCAATTGCTATTGGTTGACGGTACGCAAAACTCAAAAGAATTGTAAAAACCCCGCCTATAAAAAAGGCTGCGAACACCCAGGAATTCACAATCGTGTTTTGGAGGCCAGCCGAATTTGCTACGGCCAGTATTATAGCAAGCGGTCCAGTTGCAGCAAAAATTGCTGCCACCAGACCATTCGTCATACTATTGTAATCGAGTGCTCGCCGACCACGAGGCTGTAACTCCCCAACTTTCTCGGGCGGCTCTAAGATAAATTTCAATGACGCCGACCAAACAGGGCACTAATACTCTTTTGGAAGCTAAAATAAACCCTCAATATTTCCCTCTTCATTCAGAGTTATTTTTGTTGCTGCCGGCACCCTTGGAAGACCCGGCATTGTCATTATCTCACCCGCGATTGCCACTATAAATTCTGCACCATTTGACAATCTCACCTCTCTTATAGGGAGTTCATGCCCAGTAGGAGCCCCTTTTGCATTTGGATCTGTAGAAAAACTGTATTGTGTTTTGGCTATGCAAATTGGCAAATGACCAAGCCCCATATTCTCCCAATCAGCCAATTGATTTTTTACTTGTTGCGAGGCAGACACACTAGAGGCATGGTATATTTTACTTGCAATTGTTTCTATTTTTTCCATCAAAGGCATTGCATCGGGATAAATTGGTTTGAAGTTTGCCGTTCCACTATCCGCTAATTCTACAACCTTATGAGCCAAATCTTCCGCGCCTGCACCACCATCCGACCAGTGAGAACAGGGTATAGCTTCAACACCATGTTCAGCCAAAATATCTTTAACTGCTTCAACTTCTGCATCCGTGTCAGTGATAAATCGGTTCAGTGCTACAATTACAGGAACCCCAAATTGTTGAGTATTGACTACATGTCTTTCTATATTAGAAACACCTTTGCGAACAGCTTCCACATTTTCTTTCCCTAAGTCCTCCCTAGCCACTCCACCGTGCATTTTTAGTGCTCGTATTGTACCGACAACAACCGCTGTAGCTGGCTGTAATCCAGCTTTGCGGCATTTAATATCAAAGAACTTTTCTGCACCCAAATCAGCTCCAAATCCTGCCTCAGTTACGACATAGTCAGCTAACTTCAAACCCACTTGTGTTGCCATAACAGAATTGCAACCATGAGCTATATTGGCGAACGGACCTCCATGAATAAAAGCCGGGTTGTTTTCCAAAGTTTGCACTAAATTTGGAGCCAATGCATCTTTCAATAAGACCGTCATTGCGCCATCCGCTTCTAGATCTCTCGCGTAGACCGGCTTTCTCTCTCTAGTATATCCAACAATAATATTTCCCAAACGCCTTTGCATATCCTCTAGGCTTGTTGCAAGGCAAAAAATCGCCATGATTTCAGATGCAACAACAATATCGAAACCATCCGACCTAGGGAAACCATTGGCCACACCTCCTAATGAGCCAACGATGGAGCGAAGCGCACGATCATTCATATCTACAGCCCTTCGCCACGCTATTCGACGTTCATCTAATTGTAACGAGTTACCCCAATAGATGTGATTATCAATCATCGCTGCCAATAAATTATTAGCAGCACCAATTGCATGGAAATCACCGGTAAAATGCAGATTAATATCTTCCATCGGAACGACTTGAGCATAACCGCCACCCGCAGCTCCACCTTTAACACCGAAGCACGGCCCCAAACTCGGCTCTCGAAGGCACATAATAGCCTTCTTCCCAATTCTATTTAAAGCATCACCTAATCCAACTGAGGTTGTAGTTTTTCCTTCACCTGCCGGTGTCGGATTAATACCTGTAACTAATATGAGTTTTCCATCAACTTGGTTCTTTAGATCGTTTACATAATCCATCGATATTTTAGCCTTGAAGTGGCCATAGGGGTCTAGCGAAGACTCTGGAATCCCGAGATCGGCGCCCACCTCTAAAATGGGCCGCATTTTTGCTTCACGTGCGATTTCTATATCTGACTTCACCATAACTCCGTCTCCCCGAAAATGCCTTTTCAACTAAATATCAGTCCCTATTTCAAAAAGGAGGACTTAGCGGCAAATCTTGTTATTTAACCTACCGCACCGCTCTCCAAAATCTCGTCCAGCTCATTGTCAGTATATCCAAGCTCACTCCTCAATATTTCTTTTGTATGCTCACCTAAAAGTGGAGATCTTTTCACTTCAGCCGGTGATGCTGACAACTTAACTGGACACCCGACGCTCAAATACTTTCCTCGTTCAGGATGATCAATTTCAACTATCGTTCCTGTTTCCCTGAGACTTTCTTCTTCTGAAATCTCTTTCATCGATAAAATTGGACCGACTGGTATATCCAATGGGTTACAAATTTGCATGACTTCGAATTTTGTTTTGGTCATCGTCCAGCTTTCTATCGCATCGAAAACTTCATTCAACCTAGTTAAACGTGCGTTTGGTGTGGCGTAGTTTGGATCATCCACCCACGCTGGTTTGTTTATTGCCTTACAGATTTTTGGCCACGCCGCTGCTTGCGTTATGAAATAAGTGTAGGCATTTGGGTCAGTTTCCCAACCCTTACACTTAAGTATCCTTCCTGGTTGCCCTCCGCCGGAATCATTTCCTGCCCTAGGTGTAGTATCCCCGAAATCTATTCCCTCTCCATACTGTGAATACTCGGTTAGTGGTCCAGCTGCCAAGCGTTGTTGATCTCTAAGCTTTACACGGCATAAATTAATTACGCCATCCTGCATGGCCGCGAGAACCCTCTGCCCTATACCCGTTTCATGCCTTTGGTATAAAGCCGTAACGATCCCTAATGCTAAGTGTAATCCTGTCCCACTATCGCCAATCTGTGCGCCGGTGACAGTTGGTGGCCCATCTAAAAAACCGGTAGTTGACGCAGCGCCGCCCGCACATTGGGCCACATTCTCATAAACTTTACAGTCTTCATATGGTCCGGGTCCAAAACCTTTTACCGACGCCATTATCATACGTGGGTTCAGTTTTTGAATCTGCTCCCATCCAAAGCCCATACGCTCCATAGCTCCAGGCGCAAAATTCTCCACCAAAACATCGCATTTTTTTATTAGTCTCTCTAGAATACGTTTCCCCGTTTCATTTTTTGTGTTCAAGGTTAGAGAGCGTTTATTATGATTAAGCATTGTAAAATATAAGCTATCCGCTCCTGGGACGTCTACCAATTGGCCCCTCGTTGGGTCGCCCGACCCTGGCCTCTCAACTTTTATGACATCCGCCCCAAACCAAGCGAGTAATTGTGTGCAAGTTGGTCCAGACTGAACATGCGTGAAGTCCAAAACCTTTATTCCCTTGAGAGCTTCCATGCTGTGATACTCCTAAAGCTACTTGTACATCGTCTGTGCTTTAGTCCCCGGAGCGTATTCGTTAGGATCTACCCACACATTTACTACAGCACATTTACCCGTTTTGGCGATAGCATTGCGAGCTCTTTCAAGAGCGGGTCGGATTTCAGAAGCTTCTCTTACCTCTTCTCCATATCCTCCTATCATCTTGCCAAAGAGAGAAAAGTCTACATCTCCAAGTTTGTTTCCAACCCCACCACGCTGTTCACCATATTTTGCTATTTGACCATAACGTATTTGGTTCATCGCTGAGTTGTTTCCAACTATTGCTAGGTATGGAGCACCAAATCTCTGCGCCGTCTCCATATCAAATGCTGTCATACCAAAGGACCCATCTCCATAAAGGCAAACCACCTCTTTTTGTGGATTTGCTAATTTTGCAGCCATGGAAAACCCCGTGCCAACGCCCAGAGATCCAAGGGCGCCCGGGTCCATCCATTGCCCTGGCCCCCGGGGACGAACAGCTTGTGCTGATATTGTTACAATATCCCCGCCATCACCAATATAAATTGTGTCTTCATTCAAAAACTCATTTACTTCATAAGCTAATCTGTAGGGGTGAATGGGGTTTTGTTCACTCTGAAACATCGGCAATAATTTTTCTAATTTTGCCTTTTCAATTTCTCTTAATCGAGCCATCCATGCTTGCCTCTGCTTCTGAGCACTTTTATCTATTCGGCCCGATGCCGCCTGCTCAACAGCCTTAAGGATAGCCCCCGGGTCACCAGCAAGACCCAGGCTAATATCGCGATTTTTTCCAACAGTAGCGTAGCTCTGGTCTATTTGTACTAAAGTGGCCGCATTGGAAATACGCCTACCATATCCCATTCTAAAATCAAACGGTGTTCCGACAATCAGAATGACATCCGCTTCTTTGAACGCATCTGAACGAGTTCTGTCAAAATGGTGTGGATCAGTTTC